>NZ_JALCZB010000028.1:0-52586 GCF_022690745.1 Anaeromyxobacter sp. SG64
CGGGCCGCGGCGACGACGATCGCGACCACGGCTCGACGCCCGGCCGCGCCGCCTCTCCCGCGCAGGCGCCGTCCTCGCCCGGCAACAGTGGCGCCGCCCCGGGCCACGGCGGCACTCCGCCCGGCCAGGCCGCGCCCGCCCCCGCCCCGAGCGGCCGTCCGGACCGCGCCGGCCCCCGCGGCAACGGCAATGGCAACGGCCGCGGGCAGGGCGGGGACAAGAAGGGCGACGACGACGAGAAGGACGGCCGGGGCAACGGCCGGCGCTGAAAGCCGGCATAGCACCGGGTGAAGGTCGAGACGCCTGGAGGCCGCCCGTCCGCGGGCGGCCTCTTCGCTTCCCGACATGGCATTTTCGCCCCCCCGCCGTGACCGCTGCGGCGACTTGCCGGGCCCGAGCGGGGTGATAGCGTGCCGCGTCATGAGCCCCTTCCTCACGGCCGCGATGCTCGTCTTCGCGCTCGCGTTCTTCGCGTTCACGATGCTCCAGAGGATCGCGCCGCTCCTCGCGCTCCGGCGCGACGACCGGCTCTCGCGGACCGGCGAGCGGCTCGCGACGCTCCTCCGCTTCGGCCTCGGCCAGAAGCGGCTCGTCGATCCGGAGGAGCGCGGCCCGGGCCTCCTCCACGTCGTCATCTTCGCGGCGTTCCTCGTGCTCGCGCTGCGCACGATCACGATGTTCGGGATGGGCTTCTCGGAGGGGTTCCACCTGCCGCTCCTCGCGCCGGAGGCCCCGCTCGGCCGCGTGTACGGCCTCGTGAAGGACCTCGTCCTGCTCGCGGCGCTGGTGGGCGTGGCCGGGTTCCTCTGGCGGCGGCTCGTCACGAAGCCGGACCGGGTGACGCTCTCGACCGAGGGCGTCGTGATCCTGCTCTTCATCGCCGGCCTCATGGTGACGGACCTCGTGTTCGAGGGGTCGGAGCTCCTCTCGCGCGGAGCGCCCGGCTCCGCGTGGGGACCGGCCGGCGCGCTCGGCCGCGCGCTCCTCGCGCCGCTTTCGGCGGGCCAGGCGCACGCGCTCGGCGTCCTCGCCTTCTGGCTGCACCTCGCCCTCATCCTCGTGTTCCTGAACGTCCTCCCGTTCGGGAAGCACTTCCACATCATCACCGGCCTCCCGAACGTCTTCTTCGCGCGGCTCCCCCCCGCCGTCGCGCTCCGCAAGCTCGACCTCGAGGCGGAGGACGCGAGCTTCGGGACCGCGACCGTGAAGGACCTGTCGTGGAAGGAGGCCTGGGACGTCTACAGCTGCACCGAGTGCGGGCGCTGCCAGACGCACTGCCCGACCTACGTCACCGGCAAGCCCCTCTCGCACAAGGAGGTGAACCGGTCGATCCGGCACCACCTCGCGGAGGTGGCCCCCGCGCTCACCGCCGCGGCCCGGGCAAAGGACCCTGCCGCGCGCGACGCCGCGCTCGCCGGGCTCCCGCCCATCACCTCGGTCATCCCGCCGGAGACGTTCTGGGCCTGCACCACCTGCGGCTGGTGCGAGACGGCCTGCCCGGTCCTCATCGAGAACATCCCGCGCCTCGTGGACATGCGCCGCCAGCAGGTGCTCGTCGAGTCGGCCTTCCCGGACGAGGCGGCCCGGGTGTTCAAGGGCATCGAGACGCAGGGGAACCCCTGGGGCATCGGCTCGAACAAGCGCACCGAGTGGTGCGAGGACCTCGACGTGCCGCGCGCCGCGGCCGGCGAGCCGTTCGAGTACCTGTTCTTCGTGGGCTGCGCCGGCGCGTTCGACGACCGCCAGAAGAAGGTCTCGCGCGCCATCGTGCGGATCCTCCGCGAGGCGAAGGTCTCGTTCGCCATCCTCGGCGAGGAGGAGACCTGCAACGGCGAGGCGGCCCGCCGCCTCGGCAACGAGTACCTGTTCCAGCTGCAGGCGCAGGCGAACGTGGACACGCTGAACGGCTACGGCGTGAAGAAGATCCTCGTCCAGTGCCCGCACTGCCTCAACACGATCAAGAACGAGCTGCCGCAGTTCGGCGGGCGCTACGAGGTCGTGCACCACGCCGAGCTCATCGCGAAGCTCGTGGCCGACGGGAGGCTCACGCCCGGCGCGGCCGAGGGGCTCGGGCCCGTCACCTTCCACGACCCGTGCTACCTCGCGCGCTGGAACGGCGTCACCGAGGCGCCGCGCGAGGCGCTCGGCGCCGTCGCGGGCGTTAAGCTCGTCGAGATGGAGCGCAACCGCCGGCAGGGCTTCTGCTGCGGCGCCGGCGGCGGCCGCTTCTGGCTCGAGGAGAAGCTCGGCACGCGGGTGAACCAGAACCGGGTGGAGGAGGCGGCCCGGACGCTCGGCGAGACCGGCGGCGTCATCGCCACCGGCTGCCCGTTCTGCCTCACCATGATGAAGGACGGCGTGAACGAGACCGGCCGCGAGGAGAAGCTGAAGGTCCTGGACGTCGCCGAGATCGTCGCGCTCGGGCTCCCGGCCGCGCGCGCGCCGCGCGAAGGGTAGGGGATTCGTGGAGCGGCTCCCCGCCCCGCCGCTCCCGCCGTTCCTCTCCCGGGCGCTCCCGTTCGAGCGCTCGGTGGTCGTCGCCGGCGGCCTCGCCCTGCACGTCATGGAGGCGGGTCCCGCCGGCGCGCCGGCGGTCGTGCTGCTCCACGGGAACCCGACCTGGAGCTTCCTCTGGCGCGAGGTGGCCCATGGGCTCCGCGACGCGCCGCTCCGCCTCGTCATGCCGGATCTCCCCGGCCTCGGCCTCTCCGAGAAGCCGCGCGACCCGCGCTTCCACACGCTCGAGAACCACGCCCGCGTGATGGGCGCCTTCCTCGACGCGGTCGTCCCCGGCCGCTTCGTCCTCGCCGTGCACGACTGGGGCGGCCCCATCGGCCTCGCCGCCCTCGCCGATCGGCCGGGCCGGCTCGCCGGGCTCGTCGTCACGAACACCGGCGTCGGACCCCCGCGCCCGGGCTCCCGCAAGACCGCCTTCCACCGCCTCGCGAACCTACCCGTCCTCCCCGCGCTCCTCTTCCGGCTCCTCGGCTTCCCGCAGAACGCGCTCCACCTCGCGCAGGCCGATCGCCGCTCGATCCGCGGAGACGTCGCGCGCGCCTACCGCTGGCCGCTGCGGCGGCTCCGCGATCGCACGGCGCCCCTCGCCCTCGCGCGGATGGTCCCGCTCCGCCCCGATCACCCCTCCGTCGCCGGCCTCGAGCGCGCGCTCGCCGTCGCGACCGCCTTCGACGGCCCGGCCGCGGTGGTGTGGGGCGAGCGCGATCCGGTGCTCGGCCGCGCCCTCCGCGGCGTCGCCTCGGCGCTGCCCCGGGCGCGCGTGACGCGCCTCTCCGCCGGCCACTACCCGCAGGAGGAGGCGCCGGGCCCCATCGCCGACGCCATCCGGGACGTGGCGCGGCGCGCGGGCTTCCTGCGCTGAGCGCGGACTCGTGGGCGGCCGTGCAGCCGGGCCTCGCGTCGCGGGAGCGTCGCGCGGAGCTCGCCGCCGGCTAGCGACCGCCCGCGCGCGGGAACGCCGCCGCCGCAGCGTCGAGCCGGCGCGTCACCTCGCGCTCGAACAGCTCGAGGTCGTTCCCGGAGCGCGGGTCCGCGCCCACGCAGGTGAGGATCTCGTCATAGGGCGACGGCGCGGCGCCCAGGGCCTCGTAGTCGATGCGGCGCGGCACCGGCTCCCCGTCCCTGCCCGGCCGGAACGCACCGAAGAGCCCCTCCGAGCCGGGGGCGAGCTCCTCCTTGAGGGCGAAGAGCCGCCGCAGCGCGGAGCGGAAGGGCGCGTGCTCGAGGTGGCGGAGCTCCACCCTCGCCCCGGTGCGCGCCGACACGCCCGCGAGCGCCGCGCGCAGGAACGGCACGTCCGTCACGACGAGCCCGTAGAGGTGGAAGTCGTCCGCGAGGGCGCGGTCGAGGAGCGCCGCCTCCTCCTCCGTGAGCCAGGCGTGGCTCGGGCAGAGGAACGCGTCGCAGGTGGTGACGTCGTAGACGCCGCAGTCGCGCAGGTCGGCGCCGCCGGTCGCGAGCGGGTGGGCGAGGCAGCCGACGCGCGTCTCCGCCGCGTCGAGGAAGCCGAGCAGCGGGCAGATCCGCACCGACGGGAACAGCGGCGCGGGCGAGTCGGCGGCGATGGCCGCCGCGGCGGCGCGGAACGCCGCGGGCGTCCGCGGCACGCGGGCGAGTGCGCGGCTGCGCCGGGAGAGCTCCGCGCGCAGGCCCTCGCGGGAGAGGTCGCGGCCGTTGTAGAGCCCGCAGCACGCGCCGCAGCTCGACCGCTCCGTCTGGCAGAGCCGCCGCACCGCGGCGTCACCCCTCCGAGCCGAGCGCGGCGCGGCAGCTCGAGCACAGGCCGGGGCCCTTGCGGTCCGAGTCGGCGGCGTCGCGGGAGACGAACATGGCGCAGCGGTAGTCCGCGCAGTGCGAGAGGCCGAGGAGGTGGCCGGTCGCGTGGACGGTCTCGACCTGCGCGCGCCGCCGGACCTCCGCGGGCGCCCCGTGCGAGAGCCGCGCGAGCGAGAAGATCGCCGCCCCCGCGTCGCGGTCGGCGTCGCCGATGACGTAGGGCGCGTCGGGGAGGAACAGATCGACGTCGGTGATCCCCACCACCGGGACCGGCCCGCTCCCGCCCGTGCGCAGCGAGGCGAGGCGGCGGAGGATCGAGGTGGCGTGGTACTGGCCGCGCGCCTCGTTGAACGCGTAGCGCGGTCGATCGAGCGAGGGGCCGTTCTTCGCGGCGACCCCGAGCACCTCGCGCAGCGCCTGGGCCGCCTCGGCGACGACCTTCGGGCTCACCTCGCCGAGCGGCACGAGGAGCACGTGGCTCGGGCGCGCCAGCGCCTTCAGCTCCGCGCGCGCGCTGCCCGGCCTCGGGCCGGAGTTGGCTGAGGCGGAAGGATTCGAACCTTCATACGCGGATCCAAAGTCCGCAGTCCTGCCGTTGGACGACGCCTCATCGTTGCGACGCACGGGCGGCCTGCTTTTCCTCGCTGCGCTTCCCCGGCGCGGGTTTCCTCTCGACGGCGCGGGCGGGAATCCTCCCGCGCGGCAGCGACCTACCAGCGTACCAGGGCACTCCCCCAGGTGAAACCCGCCCCGAACGCACAGAGCCCGACGAGGTCCCCGCGCGAGACCCCGCGCTCCTCGACGGCCTCGGCGAGCGCGATGGGGATGGAGCCCGCGGTGGTGTTCCCGTACTTCTGGATGTTGTTGAAGACCTGGGCGTCCTCGAGCTCGAGGCTGCGCTGCACCATCTGCGCGATGCGCAGGTTCGCCTGGTGCGGCACGAGCACCTTCAGGTCCTTCGGGGTCAGGCCGTGCTGGTCGAGGGCGCGCCGCACCACCTCCGGCATCTTGGAGATGGCGTGCTTGAAGACCTTCTGCCCCTCCATGTGCGGGTAGATCGCGCCCGACTCCATCTGCGCGACCTGCACGCGCGGGTGGTACTTGGAGCCCGGCGCGTCGGTCCAGAGATCCTTCGCGAAGCGGCCGTCGGCGTGGAGGTGCACCGAGAGCACGCCGCGGCCCGGGTCGTCGGTCGCCTCGAGGAGGGCCGCGCCGGCGCCGTCGCCGAAGATCACCGCCACGTCCCGGCCGCGGGTCGACACGTCGAGCCCGGTGGAGTGGATCTCCGAGCCGACGAGCAGGATGCGGCGGTACACGCCGGCGCGGATCCAGGCGTCGGCGACGGAGAGCCCGTACAGGAAGCCCGAGCACTGGTTGCGGATGTCGAGCGCGGGCACGCCGGGGATGCCCAGCTTCGCGTTGAGGAAGCAGCCGTCGCCCGGGAACATGTGGTCGGGCGAGAGGGAGGCGTAGATGATCGCCTCGATGTCGCCCGCCTTCCAGACGGCCTTGTCGAGCGCGCGCTTCGTGGCCTCGAAGGCGAGGTCGGAGTTCTCGGTCCCCTCGCGCACCCAGCGCCGCTCACGGATCCCCGTCCGCTCCTGGATCCACGCGTCGGTGGTCTCCATGTGGCGGGTGAGCTCCTCGTTCGTGACGACGCGGTCGGGGACGAAGGTGCCGAGGGCGGCGAAGGCGGCGCGAGGCATCGCTTGGGTCCTTGCGGTGAGCGCCCCGCGCGAAAGGGGAGGAGCCCTTCGCGCGCGGGCGGCTGCTGTCAGATGTCGAGGTTCTGCACGTCGAGGGCGTGCTTCTCGATGAACTCGCGGCGCGGCTCGACCGCGTCGCCCATGAGCACGCTGAAGACCTCGTCCGCCTCGACGGTGTCGTCGACGCGGACTTGCAGGAGCGTGCGGCGGGTGGGGTCCATCGTCGTCTCCCAGAGCTGCTCGGGGTTCATCTCGCCGAGCCCCTTGTAACGCTGGATGGTCTGGCCCGCCGTGGCGCTCTTCTTGAGCGCCTCCACCGCGGCGAAGACGTCGTCGACCTCCTCCTCGCCCTCGCCGGTCTGGAGCCGGTGCGGGCCGGGGCCGATCTCCGCCACCGCCGCGTAGAGGCCGGCGAGCTCGCCCCACTCCGGGCCGGAGAGGTAGTCGAAGTCGATGCGCGTCGTGCGGGTGGCGCCCGACATGGTGGTCTGGAACACCAGCGCGTCGCAGCCGTGCTCCTCGTCGCGCTCGATCTTGGCGAGGCGCACCTCGAGCTCGGGGTGGAGCTTCTGCGCCCGGTCGTAGATCTTCTGGACCTGCTCCTTCACCTTCTCGTGGTGCTTCAGGAGCTCGAGGTCGAGGTCTCCGAGCTGGACCGCCGCGTCGACGATGCGGCTGTCGCGGCGCCGATCGACGCGGGCGAGGAGCGCGCGGTAGGCGAGCGCCTCCTGCGCGAGGCGCTTCAGGTCGTGCCCCCCCACCACGGTCTCGCCGGAGACCAGCTTCGCCTTGTCCGTGCCGAGGTGGAGCAGGAACTCGTCGAGCGCCGGCTCGTCCTTGAGGTAGCTCTCCTTCTTGCCCTTCTGCACGCGGTAGAGCGGCGGCTGGGCGATGTAGAGGTAGCCCCTCTCGACGAGCTCCGGCATCTGCCGGAAGAAGAAGGTGAGGAGCAGCGTCCGGATGTGCGAGCCGTCGACGTCCGCGTCCGTCATGATCACGATCTTGTGGTAGCGGATCTTGCCGGCGTCGTACTCCTCGGGCCCGATGCCGGTCCCGAGCGCGGTGATCATCGTCGCGATCTCGGCGGACGAGAGCATCTTGTCGAAGCGCGCCTTCTCGACGTTCAGGATCTTGCCCCGCAGGGGGAGGATGGCCTGGATGCGCCGGTCGCGGCCCTGCTTCGCCGAGCCGCCTGCGGAGTCGCCCTCCACTAGGAAGAGCTCGGACTCACGCGGGTCCTTGGACTGGCAGTCGGCGAGCTTCCCCGGCAGCGAGGCGCCGTCGAGCGCGCCCTTGCGGCGCACCGTCTCGCGCGCCTTGCGCGCGGCGATGCGCGCCCGGGTCGCCTCCGCCACCTTGCCGCAGACGCGCTTCGCGACGTTGGGGTTCTCCTCCAGGAACGCGCCGAGCCGCTCGTTGAGCATGGTCTCGACCATGCTCTTCGCCTCGGTGTTCGAGAGCTTCGTCTTCGTCTGACCCTCGAAGCTCGCGCCGGGCAGCCGGATGGAGATCACCGCCGCGAGCCCCTCGCGCATGTCGTCGCCGGAGGGCAGCTCGTCCTTCAGGTCCTTGAACAGGTTGTTCTTCTGCCCGTACGCGTTGATGGTGCGGGTGAGGGCGGTCTTGAAGCCGATGAGGTGGGTGCCGCCCTCGTGGTTGTGGATGTTGTTCGCGAAGGCGAAGACCTTCTCGTCGTAGCCGTCGTTCCACTGCAGGGCGATCTCGACGACGGCGGCGCCGCGCTCGGTCTCCACCTCCTGGCGGAGCGAGATGGGGGGCTGGAAGAGCACGTCGCGGCTCTTGTTCAGGTAGGCCACGAACTCGCGGATGCCGTCCTTGAACAGGAACTCGTGCTTCTTGCCGCTCCGCTCGTCGTCGATGGTGATCTTGAGGCCGGCGTTCAGGAAGGCGAGCTCGCGCAGGCGGCCGGAGAGCGTCTCGAAGGAGAAGTCGAACACCTCGAAGATGGTCGAGTCCGGCTTGAAGGTGATCTTCGTGCCGCGCCGCTGCGTCTCGCCGACGGCCGTGACCTTGCCCGCAGGAGTGCCGCGCTCGTAGCGCTGCTGCCAGACCTTGCCGTCGCGGTAGACCTCGGCCTTGAGCCACTCGGAGAGCGCGTTCACGCAGGTGACGCCGACGCCGTGGAGGCCGCCCGACACCTTGTACGCGTTCGACTCGAACTTGCCGCCGGCGTGGAGCTTCGTGAGCACCACGTCGAGCGTGTCCATCCCCTTCACCGTGGGATGAGGGCCGATGGGGATGCCGGAGCCGTTGTCGACGATGGTGATCGAGCGGTCGGCGTGGATGGTGACGTTGATCTCGTTCGCCCGCCCCGCCATCGCCTCGTCGACCGAGTTGTCGACGACCTCGTACACGAGGTGGTGGAGCCCGCGCTCCCCCACGTCGCCGATGTACATGTGCGGGCGCTTGCGGACCGCCTCCAGGCCCTCGAGCACCTTGATCGCGTCGGTTCCGTACTCCTCCACGCCGTTCGTCGGCTGAAGGCTCTTCTCGGCGGTTTCCAGGGGGGTTCCTCCGTCGTTTCCCCGAAGGGTTCCCGCAGCTTAGGCGAGACAGTGGGGTATAGCAGGCAAGGCGGCTGCTGGCAACGTTCCCTTCGTCAACCCAACTTATCGGATCTACTCAGGAAACGAGCGGCGTGACCACCCCGCGCTCTACCCTATAGAAGGTCGTATCCGGGCCGGCCGCGGGCTCGAGCAGCCGCCGGTCGGTGGTGGTGAGGAACGCCTGCGCCGGCAGGGCAGCCAGGTAGGCGAGCAGGTAGCGGTTCTTGGCGGGATCGAGCTCGGACGACACGTCGTCGAGCAGGAGCAAAGGCGGCCGGCCGAGCGCCGCCCGAAGATTTTCGATCTCGGCGATCTTGAGGGCGAGCACGAGGGCGCGCTGCTGTCCCTGGCTCGCGTAGGCGCGGGCGCCGCGGCCGTCGAGCGCGAGGACGAGCTCGTCCATGTGCGGGCCGGCGGAGGTGAAGCCGCGCTCGCGATCGCGCTCGAGCCGCGCCCCGAGGGCCGCGTCGAGCGCTGCGGCGAGCTCCGCCTCGCTGCCCTCGCCGGAGAGGCCGGCCGAGGGCCGGTACGCGAAGCGCGCGTCCGGCGCGCCGGGGCCGGAGATCTCCCGGAAGGCGGCGCCCACCCGCGGCGCCAGCTCGTCGACGAGGGCCTGCCGGCGGCGCACGAGGCGCGCCCCGGCCCGCGCGAGCGGGGCGCGGAAGCTCGCCTCGACCTCGGCGACCCCGCCGCGCAGGGCGGCATTCCGGGCGCGCAGAGCCCGCACGTAGTCGCGCGCCTCGCCGAGCACAGCCGGCCAGCGGTTGAAGGCGGCCCGGTCGAGGAAGCGGCGGCGACCCTCCGGTCCGCCCTTCACGAGCAACAGGTCGTCGGGCGCGAAGCAGACGGCGGCGAGCCCCTCGAAGTAGTCGTCGAGCCGCTCCTGTGGCTTTCCGTCGAGGAGCGCCACCCGTCCCCCGGCGGCGACCTGCACCGCCACCCGCCGCACGCCGCCCGGGCCGTCGAAGTCGCCCGCGACCTCACCCCGCTCGGCGCCGTGGCGGACGAGCTCCACGAGGCGCGCCGCCCGCAGCGGCTTCAGCGTGGTGAGGAAGTAGATGGCCTCGAGGAGGTTCGTCTTCCCCTGGCCGTTCTCGCCGAGGAGCACCGTCGCGCGCGGCGAGGGCGCGAGCACGACCTCGGCGAGGTTGCGGAAGTCCTTTACGGCGAGGGAGAGGAGCTTCACCCGGGACGTCAGATCCGCATCGGCATCACCACCGCGGTGAAGCCCTGATCCTTCTCGTCGCCGCCGTGGAGCACGCCCGGGGAGAGGTCGTCCGCGAGCTCGAGCTGCACGTCGGCGCTCTTCACCACCGCGAGCACGTCCATGAGGTAGCGCGCGTTGAAGCCGATCTTGAGCGGCTCGCCCTCGTACTCGACCGGCACCTCCTCCTTGGCCTCGCCGAGGTCCGGGTTCTGCGAGAGCACCCGGAGCGTGCCCTTCCCGAGCTCGAGCTTCACCGCGTGGGCCTTGTCGGTGGAGAGGAGCGAGATGCGCCGCAGCGTCTCGAGGAGGCGGTCCCGCCCGACCCGGACCACCTTCTCGCCCTGCTTCGGGATGACCTGCCGGTAGTCCGGGAAGAGCCCCTCGATGAGCCGCATCGAGAGGATCACGCCCGGGCGGCGGAAGATGGCGCTGTTCTCGACGAAGCCGAGCTTCGTCTCGCCGCCCTCCGTGCCCCCCTCGACGGCCTCGGCGAGGAGCTTGCGCAGCTCCTGGAGCCCCTTCTTCGGCAGGATCACGCCGCGCTTCAGGCCGAACGTGCTGCTCGAGGGGCGCTCGGAGAGCGACAGGCGGTGCCCGTCCGTCGCGACCAGGCGGAGCACCTCGGGGCTCGGCTCGAAGTAGACGCCGTTCAGGTTGTAGCGGGTCTCGTCGTTCGAGACGGCGAAGAAGGTCCGCTCGATCATCTCGAGCAGCTCGTCCGGCTTCACGTCCGTGAAGGTGACCTTCTCGAAGCGGGGGAGTGCCGGGAAGTCCTCGGCGGGGAGGCCGACGATGCGGAACTCGGAGGGGCCGCTCCGCACCTCGAGGTAGTTGTTGTTCGCGCGCTTTAGGGTGACCTGCTGCTCGGGCAGGGCGCGAACGATCTCGTACAGGTGGCGGGCCGAGACGGCCAGGGCGCCTTCCTTCAGCACCTCGCAGCTCTCGCCGTGCTCGGACGAGACGGCGAGGTCGAGGTCGGTCGCCGAGACGACGAGCTGACCCTTCTTCGCCTCGAGGAGGACGTGGGAGAGGATCGGCATCGTGCTCTTCTTTTCCACGATGCCCTGGGAGCGCCCGAGCGCCTTCGAGAGCTCAGCGACTCCGATCTTCAGTTCCATGGGAAGATCCTCTTCTTGTGATCCTAGAAGTAACAGCAGGGGCCGAGTGGATGTGGATAAGGGCTCGGAACCCGCGAAACTCCTGGAGCTTTCGGCCTGGAAAACTCTCCGGATCCCTTTGGGTCGAGTTTGTGTAGCGCGGGCCGAGAAACGGTGTCAACAGCGGTCCACACCCCGTCCCCACGAGGATCGGTGCCGGATCCACAGATGATCCACAGCCTCGCGCCGAGCCCGGGAGGCGAGCCGAGCCGTCGCGGGCGCCCGGCGAGCGGACGCAAGGACGCGCGAGGCCGCCTGTAGCGGCCCGCGCGCGAACGGGAGCGGGGTCGAGGGCGTCGCGCGGCTCAGGGCGCGAGCTTCGCGGTGAGGACCTGCACGGCGGTGCGGACCGTCTCCTCGCTCTCCATGAGCGAGCGGATCCGCTCCACCGCGGCGATGACGGTGGTGTGGTCCTTCTTGTTGAAGCGCTCGGCGATGGACTGGAACTTCTCCTTGCCGAGCTCGCGGCAGAGGTACATCGCCACCTGGCGCGGCTGCGCGATCTTCTGCTCGCGCGAGGCGCTCGTGAGCTTCGCGACGGTGAGGCCGTAGTGCGCCGCCACCGCCTCCTGGATGCGCTCGATGGGCGGCTTGTAGCCCTCGGGCGGGATCACGTCGCCGAGCACGTCGCGCGCGAGCGGCACGGTGATGGGCTCGCTCTTCAAGGAGGCGAAGGCGGCGAGGCGCATGAGCGCGCCCTCGAGCTCGCGCACGTTCGAGCGGATGTGGCTGGCGAGGAGCTGGGTCACCTCGCCGGGCAGGTCGATCGACTCGACCTCCGCCTTCTTCTGGAGGATGGCGGCGCGCGTCTCGAACTCGGGCACCTCGATCTGGACGCGCATGCCCCACTCGAAGCGCGAGCAGAGCCGGGCGTCGAGCCCCTTCAGCTCCTTCGGGCTGCGATCGCTCGAGAGGACGATCTGCACGTGGTGATCGTGGAGCTCGTTGAAGGTGTGGAAGAACTCCTCCGCCGTCTTGTCCTTCCCGGCGAGGAACTGCACGTCGTCGACGAGCAGCGCGGCGCACTCGCGGTACTTGTGGCGGAACTCGTCCATCGTGCCCTTCGAGAGCGCGGCGACGAAGTCGTTCGTGTAGCGCTCCGAGGAGACGATGGCGACGCGCCCGCCCTGGTGCTTGTCGAGGATGGCGTGGGCGAGGGCGTGCAGGAGGTGGGTCTTGCCGAGCCCGGAGTCGCCGTGCAGGAAGAGCGGGTTCCAGGTGTGGCCGGGGTTCGCGGCCACGGCCTGGGCGGCGGCGAACGCGAAGCGGTTCGACTCGCCCACCACGAAGGTGTCGAAGGTGTAGCGCGGGTTCGGCCGCGAGTCGCGCGGGTCCGCCGCCTCCGCCGCGCGGGGCACCGGCGTGAGCGCCGGGCCGTCCGCGAGCGGCAGGGGCGTCGTCGCGAGGCGCGGCGCGGCGTCCACCACGAACGTGATCTGGACCGCCTGGCCGGCGAGGCCCGGCACGAACTCCTCGAAGAAGGAGCGGTAGTTGTCCTCGACGAAGTCCCGGTGGAAGCGGTCGGGCGCGGCGATCTGCAGCCGGCTCCCCTCGAGCGAGACGAGGTGGAGCGGCGCGAACCAGCGGTCGTACAGGTCAGGGCGCAGCCGGGAGCGCAGGAACGCGTCGAGGCGCGACCAGAGCTCGTCTGCCGGCGAGATCATCTTGGCGCTCGCGCGCGAGTCCATGCTGCTGTCCCCCGAGGTGCGCGCAACGGAACGAGGATCCCCCCTCCGACGCCCGGGCTTCCGGACGACGGCTCACTCGGCGCTCGTAGGGCGAGAGTGCAGGCGGCCTCGTGTTGCGTGGGGGCGGAAGTTAGCCAAGGTTCACCGAGAGGATCAAGGGCGTCGTGCGTGGTCGCGAAACGACGAGCTTTTCGCGTGACGGGGCGGTGACGGATCGCGCGAGGGTCCGGCGGAACGGGCCAAGTCTCTGGAAACCTTGACATCTCGCGACTGATCGGGGAGGTTGCCGCGCCATGAAGCGGACATATCAGCCGAAGAAGCAGCGCCGTAATCGCACGCACGGTTTCAGGAAGCGCATGAGCTCTCCGGGCGGGCAGAACGTGATCAAGAGCCGCCGCGCGAAGGGTCGCAAGCGCCTCACGCCGAGCACGCCGAAGAAGTAGCACTGCAGGTGAAGCTACCCAAGGCGGCGCGCCTGCGCCGCCGCCGCGAATTCCTCCTCGTCCAGCAGCGCGGTACGCGGCTCTACGCCGGAGACGTGCTCGTCCTGTCGCTCGACTCCGGCGGAGCCCGGCCGCGCATCGGGATCACGGTGTCGTCCAAGATCGCGAACGCGGTCGAGCGCAACCGGGTGAAGCGCTGGGTGCGGGAGGAGTTCCGCGCGATGCAGGGTGATCTGCCCGCGGTGGATTTCGTCGTGATCGCTCGCGCGGGCGCGCTCGCCGCGGGTAGGGACGGGATCCGCCTCGCGCTCGCGGCCGCGCGGACGCGGCTCGCCCCGAGGGGGAGCGCGTGATCCGGGGCGCCCTCGTGCTCCTCGTGCGCCTCTACCAGCGGCTCGTGTCGCCGCTGCTTCCGCCCGCCTGCCGCTTCTATCCGAGCTGCTCCGCCTACGCGGTGACGGCCCTCGAGCGCCACGGCGCGCTCAAGGGGTCGGCGCTCGCGGCGCGGCGGCTTCTCAAGTGCCATCCCTTCCATCCCGGCGGCATCGATCCGGTGCCGGAGTCCGAGAGGTAACCTTGGGTCCCGAGAACCGTCGTGTCCTCATCGCCACCGTCCTCTCCGTGGCGGTCCTCATCGTCTGGCAGTTCGTCTTCCCCTCGCCGAAGCCGAAGCCCGGCGCGCAGAAGCGTCCCGAGGCGGCCCAGACCGCGCCGGCGGCGCCCGCCCCTGCCCCGGTGGCGCCGGCGGCGCCTGCCGTCCCGGAGAACACCCCCGAGGAGCTCGTGAAGCTCGCGGGCGACGGCTTCGAGGCGGTGCTCACGAGCCACGGCGGCGCGCTCAAGGAGGTCGTGCTCGAGGGCGAGAAGTACCGCCGCGACCACGAGGGGAAGCCGGTGCAGATCGACCTCGTGCGGGTGGCGAAGGATCAGCCCTACCCGCTCGCGGTCGTGGCCTCGCCGGAGCTGGGCGGCGCGCAGGACGCGGCGAGCGATCCGTCGGCGCGCGCGCCGATGCGGGTGGTCGCGAAGGACGCGCGCTCGGTGACCTTCGAGGGCCGCGCCGGCAACGTCACCGTCCGGAAGACCTTCCGCCTCACCGGCAAGTTCCACGAGCTCGCCCTCGATCTCGAGGTCCAGGGCGCCGCCGCGCCGGGCGCGGGGATCGTCGTCCTCTACCCCGGCTACATGCCGCCCAAGACGAAGTCCGGCGGCTTCTTCTCCGGGCCGCCGGTCGAGTTCATCCGCCCGGTGTGCCGGGCGGCGGACACGACCGAGCGCTTCAAGGTCGACGGCGACCAGGCCATCGAGAAGGTGGAGGGCACGGCGGCCTGGGTCGGGCTCGACCAGGGCTACTTCGTCTCGGCGATCTTCCCCGCCGAGCCGGCCGGGAGCTGCGTCTTCGCGAAGGGCACGGAGAAGGGCAGCGCGCTCGCCGCGCTCCGCCTGCCGTTCGAGGGCGGCTCCCGCAAGTACGCGCTCACCGTGTACTCGGGCCCGAAGGACCTCGATCACCTGCGCGCCTACGGCCGCAACTTCGAGAGCGCCATCGACTACGGCACGATGGCCCGCCCGTTCGCGTTCTTCGCCCGCCTGCTCCTCTACGTGATGCGCTGGTTCGAGCGGCTGGTGGGGAACTGGGGCGTCGCGATCATCCTCCTCACGCTGCTCGTGAAGCTCCTGCTCTACCCGCTCACCGCGAAGTCGATGCAGTCGATGAACGAGATGCGGAAGCTGCAGCCGGAGATCGAGAAGCTCAAGGCCAAGCACGGCAACGACCGCGAGAAGCTGAACCTCGCGACGATGCAGCTCTACCAGCAGCACAAGGTGAACCCCCTCGGCGGCTGCCTGCCGATGCTCATCCAGCTGCCGATCTGGTTCGCCCTCTACGCGACGCTGCAGACCTCGGTCGAGCTCTACCGGGAGCCGTTCCTCTGGATCCACGACCTCACGATCAAGGACCCGTTCTTCGTCCTGCCGATCGCGATGGGCCTCTCGCAGTTCATCATGCAGCGCCTGTCGCCGCAGCCCGCCGACAACGCGCAGGCGAAGATGATGCTCTACTTCATGCCGGGCTTCTTCACGTTCCTCATGCTGAGCGTGCCGGCGGGCCTCACCCTCTACATCTTCGTGAACAACCTCCTGTCCATCGCGCAGCAGCAGTGGATGATGCGGCGCATGCCGGCCGTGCCGGCGCCCGCGAAGGCCAAGTAGTCCGGGGGGAGCCATGGACGAGACCAAGGGAACCCCGAGCCCGCCGCCGGCCGAGGCGCCGGAGAAGGTCGCCCGGGCGCGGGAGTTCTGCGCCGGGCTCCTCGAGCGGCTCGGCGCGGCCGTGGACGTCGAGGTGAAGGAGACGGCCGAGCAGATCGGCGTCGCCCTGAACCCGCGCGCCGGGAACGCCGTCGAGCTCTCCTCGGCGCTCGTCGAGGCGGTCCAGTACCTCGTGAACCGCGTGGTGAACCCGCGCTCCGAGGGGCGCAAGTGGGTGAACCTCGAGGTGGGTGGGTTCGCCCAGGAGGGCGATCCCGCGGTGAAGGCCATGGCGGAGCGGCTCGCCGCGGCCGCCATCCGCACCGGCAAGGTGCTCGCCGTGGCGCCCATCAGCGCCCGCGAGCGGCGCCAGATCCACCTCGCCCTCGTCGAGCACGAGGGCGTCACCACCCGCAGCGAAGGCGAGGGCATCTTCCGCCAGCTGCTCGTGATCCCGGGCGGGCGGGGCGAGCGGTAGTGGCGCGTCCCCGCACGAAGGCGGAGCGGCTCTTCTCGGCCGCGGTGGTGCGGCGCTCGTTCGAGCTCCAGGACCGCGAGTACGCCGCCGGGTTCCGCTTCGTGTACGAGGGCGTGCTGCGCGACCTCGAGCTCGACGACGCCGAGGTCGACGCCTACCTCGCGGAGCACCGGGGCGAGGTCGAGGCGGCCATCGGCCGGCGCGGCGCGAAGAAGAAGTAGCGACGCCATGGACGCCGCCTTCCACGAGGCGCTGCGGCGCGGCATCGAGGCCTTCGGGCTGCCGGTCTCCGCCGAGGCGCTCCCCCGCCTCGAGCGCTTCGCCGACCGGCTCCTCGCCTGGAACCGGAAGGTGAACCTCACCACCATCACCGATCCCGCCGAGGTCGCCGAGAAGCACCTCGTCGACAGCCTGCTCCTGCTCCCCCTCCTCGGCGGCGCGCGCACGCTCCTCGACGTGGGCGCCGGCGCGGGGCTGCCGGGCGTGCCGCTTGCCTGCGCGCGGCCGGAGCTCGAGGTCACCTGCTGCGACTCGGTGGCGAAGAAGGTCGCGTTCGTGAAGGCGGTCTCCGCGGAGCTCGACCTCGCGGTCCGCGCCTTCGCGGTCCGCGCCGACGGCGACCCCGAGCGGGAGAAGCTCCCGCGCGCCGAGGCGGTGGTCTCGCGCGCGCTCGCCGATCCCGAGCGCTGGGTGCCGCTCGGCGTCCGCTACCTCGCGCCGGGCGGGACGCTGTTCGCCATGCTCGGGCGCGACGCGGACGCGGCGGGGCTCGCCGCCGTCGGCGAGGCGGCCGGCCTCACGCTCGTGGACGTCTCGCGCTTCGAGCTGCCGCTCTCGCGCTCCGCGCGCGCCATCGCGCGCTGGCGCGCGCAGTAGCGGCGCCGGCAAAGACCCCGCGGGTCTCCTCCTCTTCGGCGGCGGCGCGGCGTGCCGCTCGGCCACCTCGCGCCGCTTCAGCCTCGGCGTCTCCTCCACGGCGGAGATCCCGGTGGTCGCAGGTGGCGCGCGCGGCGGGTCGCGCGCCGGGCCTGCGCGCAGGCGCGTGCGCCGCATCGGGCGGCGGGGTGCGCTCCCGCGTCGTCTCAGGGAAGCGAGCGGATGACCGTCCCGTACTCTTCCTCGGTGAAGAGGCGATGGGTCTCGGTGCGCACGTAGCCGCGCGAGCCGATGGCGAGGACCATGCGCGCGACCGCCGCGTCGTCCGGGGCCTCGAGGATGAACAGCGTGTCGTGGGCGCTGCCGAGGATCGCGTAGAACTCCCGCACCTCACCGCCCATGGCGCGGACCGTCTGCTTCGCCGCCTCGACGCGCGCCGGGCTGTCCTTGATCTGCTGGATGCCCTGCGCGGTGAAGCTGAACTGCATCAGATACGAGGCCATCGCTCCCTCCGCTCTTCGCGGGCCCGAGCCCGCGAGCCGAAGGGTCCCGCGCGTGAGAGGTTCCGGCGCGACGTCCGATGGGTCCCCCACGACGGGCGCTCCCTCCGCCGCGTCCGTGCGGACCCGCGATCAGCACGGCCGCAGGCGAGCAGCGCCGCGACGAGACACGCTCCGGCACGGAGCGGCGGGGTGAGGAGGAGCGCATGAGCGACCGCGCTACCCCTCGCTCCAGGCAGCGGCGAGCGGGAGAAGGGGCGCGTCGCCGCCTGGCCGGTGGCAGGGGGACGGACGAGAGTCGCGGTCTTGCGAGAGATTACGGATGGTAAAACATCACTATGGGTGATACGTCGCGACCCGCCGTCCGGGCTCCGCCTGGTCGCGACGGACGGGCACCGCTTCCCGCTCGCCGAGCGCGTCCCGACCAGGCTGGACCGCGAGCGTCCGCGCCCACGGCGAAGAAGATGGCGGGGTTCGTGGCGAGCTCGAACACGAAGCTGTTCGGCTTCGGCTTCACCACGAGGTAGACGGTCGCGCGCAGCCGGGCGCCGGTGGGGAGATTCCGGCGCGCTCGCTCTGCGGCCGCCTGGAGATCCGCCTGCTGCCATGCTGCGAAGCACCGCTGGAGCGCGGCCCGCCGGTCGAGCAGCGCATCGGACGTGACGAACGCGCGGAACTCGGCGTGAACGCTCGCTTCATCTCCGTCTCGCGCCGCTCGAGGCGGACGTAGGCGTCCGTCGCGTAGAGCCGCGCAAGGTCGGCGTCGGTCGGTGGCCGGCCCTCGGCGCGCCTGGCGAGGAGGTCGAGCACCCCGGACGCCTCGGTCGAGTCGACGCGGACGTCGACTCCGCTCGGGAGGAAGCGAGAGCGACGGCGTGAACAGTCGCGAGCATGGCTCTCCAGGAGTTCCGTTCACGAGCTGAACGCCGTCGGGCGTGAGTCACCACGGACCGCGATGTTTCACGTGGAACGCCGCCTCGCGGCGCCGCAGGCTCGCGCTCTCCTGACGGCTGGGTCCAAGCGGGTTCGCGCGCCGCCGCGCTTCGGCGGATCTCGGGCGGCGGCGCGGAAGCGCCCAGCGGCCGGCACTGACTCCTGGCGGGCGGTCGTTAGCAACGTCCAGAAGACGTGAACGATGCACCAAGGGTCGTCGTCGACACCGAGGCGCTCGGCGCGGTTCAGACGGGTGGCGGAAGCGCGAGGAGGTGATCCCGACGCCCGGGGCACCTCTGGTCGGCCCCCACTCACGCGCCGCGAACGTCCTGCTGTTCCACGTGGAACGCTGGTGGTGGGCGTGGTCGTGGCGGAGGGAATGCCGTCTACGCCGCAGGTCGCTCCCCCCATCCGATGCGCCGCGCGAGCGGCCGGGGTGCTGGCGCGCGTGGGGCTTGGGGTGTTCCGAGGTCACGCACCATGGCGGCGGTCCGTCCGGAATGTGCGCAGGAGGACCGCGGGAGCGGCTCGGAGCGCCCTGGCGCAAGCGCGGGCTCAGGGGCGGTCGTTCCCGGACGTGGACGATGCCCGATGGGCGTCGTCGACACGTGTGCGGGCGGCGCAGCTCACGGGCGCCGAACCCCGGCCCACTCACGCGCGGCGAATCGGCGTCCTGCTGTTCCACGTGGAACGCTGGTGGAAGGCGTGGCGCTCGCGGAAGACGGGACTCGATCCACGCCGCGGCTCGGTTCGACCCAGCGGACGCAGCGCGCGAGGATGCCGGGAACCCTGGTGATGCGGGATCTGCAAAAGCGCGAGCGCGAGCACGGCCCGGCCGAGCCGACGGGAAGACGCCGTTCCCGTGATCTCGCTCGTCTCCAGGACGAGATGAACCGCTTCGACGATCGGGTGGTGGAGGCAGCCCGGGCGCGCGTCGCGTAGGGCGTGCTTCTCCTCACCTTGGTCGTGGCGGGGCGGCTGGCCCCGGTGTGCGGGGCGCCGGTTCCGGCTGAGGACCTGCCGCTCGACGGGCCTCGGGCCCTCGGCAGGGCACGCCCGAGCTTTCGCGTTCGCGGGTGGCATGCGCATCGTCCGCGCCCGAGGCGTCAGGGAGGGTCGAGCGCGGCCTGACGGCGACGCATCACCATCCGCTCGCTGCTCGGCTGCGCGTAGCTCCTCCCGCCTCCCCCCGCCGTCGCGGTGCAACCCCACCCTCACGCCGACCTCCGGGTCCGAACCGCCCTTCCCGCGCCCGCCCGATGGCCCTCCGCTCCCGCAGACGGGGAACTCCGCCTCGCCTCGCCCGCCAGCGACGAGGACCACGGGAACGGTGCTGGACGAGGGTTACCCACTGGCCTCGCCCGCCCGCGGGAAGCGGTCTCCCGCTGGCGATGTTCCACGTGAAACGTCGTGCCCGGCCGAGCGGCTGCCGCTGCCCTCCCGGACCGACGTTCCACGTGGAACAGCGCGAGGAGCGAGGGCGACGATGGGCGGAAAGCGGAGGCGCCGGAGGCGTTCGGACGCCGCGTCGTGTCAGATCGATCGGTCAAAGTGCGCGCCGGCGCGGCCAGGGGGTCGCGCGAAACAACCGAGAGGTCCCGAGTTGGCGAACACGACGGAAGGGGCGCGCGCCCCGCAGACGGATGCTCAGGCCATGGCCCGGATCCTCACCATCGCGAACCAGAAGGGCGGCGTCGGCAAGACCACGACGGCCGTGAACCTCGCCGCCTCGCTCGCCGCCGCCGAGCGGCGCACCCTCCTCGTGGACGTCGATCCCCAGGGGAACGCGGGCAGCGCCCTCGGCATCCGGCGTGACGAGTCGGAGTGCTCCATCTACGAGGTGCTCGTGGACGGCGTGCCGATGGCGAGCGCCGTTCGCAAGACGGAGCTCAAGTTCCTCGACCTCGTCCCGGCCTCCCGGCACCTCGTGGGCGCCGAGCTCGAGCTCGCGGAGCTGGAGTCGCGGGAGTCGCGCCTGAAGCGCGCGGTGGACGAGGTCGCGGGCTCGTACGAGTACGTGGTGATCGACTGCCCGCCGTCGCTCGGGCTCCTCACGCTCAACGGGCTCGTCGCGGCCCAGGGCGTCGTCATCCCCCTCCAGTGCGAGTACTACGCGCTCGAGGGGCTCGCCGACGTGCTGAAGACGATCGAGCTCGTCCGCTCGAGCGCGAACCCGGCGCTCACCGTGGACGGCATCGTCCTCACCATGTTCTCGCCCAACAACCTCTCCAACCAGGTGGCGGAGGAGATCCGCCGCACGTTCTCGGACCAGGTCTTCAAGACCGTCATCCCGCGCAACGTGCGGCTCTCCGAGGCGCCCAGCCACGGCAAGCCCATCCTGCTCTACGACGTGACCTCGAAGGGCTGCCAGAGCTACCTCGAGCTCGCGCGCGAGGTGACGGGCCGCTTCAGCCAGCTCGGAGGTGTCGCGTGAGCCTCGCCGACAAGCGCCGCCCCGCCCTCGGCCGCGGCATGGCCGCCCTGCTCTCGAACGCGCCGCCACCGGCGAGCGTCGCGCCCGCCGCGGCGCCGGCCGGCGCGGCGGTGGCGCCAGGGCGCGGGCTCCTCGCGCTGCCCCTCGAGGCGATCGAGCGGAACCCGGAACAGCCGCGCAAGCGCTTCGACGAGGCGAAGCTCGAGGAGCTCGCCGCCTCCATCCGCGAGCACGGCGTGGTGGAGCCGATCCTCGTGCGCAAGGAGGGCGGCAAGTACCGCATCGTCGCGGGCGAGCGGCGCTGGCGCGCCTCGCAGCGCGCCGGGATCCGCGAGATCCCCGCCATCGTCCGCGAGACGAGCGACCGCGAGGCCTTCGAGATCGCGCTCATCGAGAACCTCCAGCGCGCCGACCTGAACGCGATCGAGGAGGCCGAGGCCTACGAGGTGCTCGCGAGCGATCACGGCCTCAAGCAGGACGAGATCGCAAAGCGCGTCGGCAAGGAGCGCTCCACCGTGGCGAACGCCCTGCGCCTCCTGAAGCTCCCCGAGGAGGTGCGCGACTCGGTCCGACAGGGTCAGCTCGACATGGGCCACGCCCGCGCGCTGCTCGCCATCGACGACGCCGAGGCCATCAAGCGGGCGGCCCAAAAGGCCATCCGGGAGGGGCTCTCCGTCCGGGCGACCGAGGCGCTCGTCCGCTCGCTCGGGCGGAAGGAAAGCGACCGTCCCTCCGGTGGTTCCGAGAGCCCGGCCGTCAAGGCGCTGGGCCAGCGCCTGCAGCGCCGGCTGGGGGCCAGGTGTAGGGTCGTGCCCAAGTCTGCAGTCGCCGGGCGCCTGGAGATTGAATACTCCTCGCTCGACGAGCTGGATGGAATACTCGGGAAGATTGGAGCGTAGTTCCCTGTACCGCCGCCCGAGGGGGCGGCAGCCCCGATGTTCGGGGAGCAACCACAGCGAGGACGGATGTCCTTCTGGACAAAGCTGCGGGAGGAGGCGACGTCGCCGGCGGTCGGCGCGGACGCACCCGGAGCGCCCACGCCCGCGAAGTCACTCAACGAGGAGCCGAGAAACATGGCCATGCTGAAGCGCGATGAGCTGTCGTCCGTTCCCACCCCCACCGGCGACCTCAACGCCCTGCTCGGGCGCGGGTCCGAGTTCGAGGGCAAGCTCACCTTCGAGGGCACCGTCCGCATCGACGGCAAGTTCACCGGGACGATCGTGACGAACGACGTGCTCGTCGTGGGCGAGGGCGCGAAGGTCAACGCCGAGATCACCTGCGGCACGATCATCGTGCACGGGGAGATCAACGGGAACGTTCGGGCCAAGAGCGCGATCGAGCTGCACCACCCGGCGCGCATGCGCGGCAACATCGAGTCGCCGTCCCTCATGATCGAGAAGGGCGTGATCTTCGAGGGCCAGACGAAGATGGAGGGCGTGGAGAAGGGCGGCGCGAAGCCGGCCACCGCTCCCGGCCCCGTCGCCGCCGTGAAGTCGTAGCGCTCCCGGACGCACTCCAGCCGTAGAGACGAAGAGAGCGGGCTCCGGGAGAACCGGGCCCGCTCTTCTCGTCTCGGCGCGCGGGGCGCCCGAGCCTCGCCTCGGCGCTACACGCCGACCTTCACCTGGATGGCGCGGGGCTTCGTCTCGGCACGCTTCGGCAGGTGGACGGTGAGTAAACCGTTCCTCGCCTCGGCGCGGATCTTCTCGGCGTCGACCGTGGCCGGCAGCGAGAACGAGCGCGTGAACGTCCCGTAGGCCAGCTCGATGCGGTGATAGCTGTCGCGCCGCGCCTCGTTCTCGAGCTTCCGCTCGCCCTTGAGCGTGAGGACCCCGTTCTCGAACCGGATGTCTACGTCCTTCGGGTCAACCCCCGCGAGGTCGAAGCGGAGCGCCAGCTCGTCGTCGTCCTCGAAGATGTCGCAGGGCGGAGTCCAGCCGACCGACTCGCTGGTCTTGTAGGCGCGATCGTCGAAAAGTCGGTTCATCTCGTCCTGGAGACGAGCGAGGTCACGGAAGGGCTCCCATCTCGTCGGCATCGCCATGATTTTCATCCTCCTTTTGGCAACGCGAACGTAAAGCGAGGTCGCGGGCTGTCAAACGGGAGGGCTTCGACCGAGCCTAAGTCCAAGTACTGCCGGGAGATTCGTGCTTGACCGTCGCACCCACACCGTGCTACGGAGCGCGTCCCTTATGATCATGGGTTCCATTGCCCGGCGGTACGCGCGGGCGCTCTTCAGCCTGGCTGCGGAGATGGGTCGAGTAGAGCCCTGGAGCGAGAGCCTCCAGTCCCTCAAGGAGGCTGTCGAGGGCTCTGACGATCTCCGCGACGTTCTGTCCAACCCGGTGTACTCGCGCGAGCAGCGGCGGGCCATCGTGGAGAAGCTCGCGGCCGCGTTCAGGCTCGAAGCCGAGCCCGCGAACCTGCTCCTCCTCCTCGGCGACCGGAACCGCCTCGCCTACCTGGGCAACATCGTCGAGCACTTCCGGGCCCTCGCCGACGCGCACCTCGGCCGGGTCCGGGCCAAGGTGACGAGCGCGGTCCCCCTCGACGCCGCCGCCGCGAAGGCCATCGCCGACCGGCTCTCGCAGGCGACGAAGGCCACCGTCCTCCTCGATCGCGAGGTCGACCCCGCCCTGCTCGGCGGCGTCGTCGCGCAGGTCGGCAGCGTCGTCTACGACGGCTCGGTCCGCACCCAGCTCGAGGATCTGCGGCGCCAGCTGAAGCAGTAGCGATCTTTAACTGTCAGTTCATCCTCCGGAGAGCCTCACGATGGATATCCGCGCCGACGAGATCAGCCGCATCATCCGCGAGCAGATCAAGGACTACGGCAAGAAGGTCGACGTCGCCGAGACCGGCACCGTCCTCAGCCAGGCGGACGGCGTCGCCCGCATCTACGGCCTCGCCGGCGCCGCCGCCGGCGAGCTGCTCGAGTTCCCGGGCGGCGTCTCCGGCCTCGTCCTCAACCTCGAGGAGGACAACGTCGGCGCCGCCATCATGGGCGCCTACGAGCACATCCGCGAGGGCGACCCGGTGAAGCGCACCGGGAAGATCGCCGAGGTGCCGGTGGGCGAGGAGCTGCTCGGCCGCGTGGTCGACGGCCTCGGCAACCCCATCGACGGCCGCGGCCCGATCAACGCGAAGCAGACCCGCAAGATCGAGATCAAGGCCCCCGGCATCGTGAAGCGCAAGTCGGTGCACGAGCCGATGCAGACCGGCCTCAAGGCGATCGACGCCCTGGTCCCGGTCGGCCGCGGGCAGCGCGAGCTCATCCTCGGCGACCGCCAGACGGGCAAGACCGCGGTCGCGATCGACACGATCATCAACAACAAGGGGAACAACCTCCACTGCTTCTACGTGGCCATCGGCCAGAAGCAGTCGACGGTGGCCCGCGTCGTCGACACGCTCAAGAAGCACGGCGCGATGGAATACACGACGGTCGTCGCGGCGAACGCGTCCGACCCCGCCCCGATGCAGTACCTCGCGCCGTACACCGGCGTGACCATGGCGGAGTACTTCCGCGACTCCGGCCGCCACGCGCTCATCATCTACGACGACCTCTCGAAGCAGGCCGTGGCGTACCGCCAGCTCTCGCTGCTGCTGCGCCGCCCGCCGGGCCGCGAGGCGTACCCGGGCGACGTGTTCTACCTCCACAGCCGCCTGCTCGAGCGCGCCGCGAAGCTCTCCGACAAGGAGGGCGGCGGGTCGCTCACCGCGCTCCCCATCATCGAGACGCAGGCCGGCGACGTGTCGGCGTACATCCCGACGAACGTCATCTCCATCACCGACGGCCAGATCTTCCTCGAGTCGAACCTCTTCTATCAGGGCGTCCGGCCGGCCATTAACGTCGGCATCTCGGTGTCCCGCGTCGGCGGCTCCGCGCAGATCAAGGCGATGAAGCAGGTCGCCGGCTCGCTCAAGCTCGAGCTCGCCCAGTACCGCGAGCTCGCCGCGTTCGCCCAGTTCGGCTCCGACCTCGACAAGGCCACCCAGGAGACCCTCGCCCGCGGCGAGCGGCTCGTGGAGGTGCTGAAGCAGGGCCAGTACCTGCCGATGCCGGTCGAGAAGCAGGTCATCCAGATCTACGCGGCGACCATGCGCGACGAGAACGGCCAGGGCTGGATCCGCGCGGTGCCGGTCGAGCAGATCGGCCGCTACATGCAGGAGCTCATCGAGTTCCTCGACGGCCGCCACCCGGAGGTCGCCCGCGCCATCGCCGAGAAGAAGGCGCTCGACGACGGCATCAAGGCCCAGCTCGACGCGGCGCTCCGCGAGTTCCGCGGCGTGTTCCAGATCGAGGGCCAGTAGGCCCTCCGAGGACGAGCCCCCGTGCCCTCACTGCGCGACATCCGGAACCGCATCGGCTCGGTCAAGTCGACGCGGCAGATCACGAAGGCGATGAAGATGGTCTCGGCGGCCAAGCTGCGCCGGGCCCAGGACGCCATCCTGAAGACGCGCCCGTACGCGCAGCTCCTCGAGCAGACGCTCGCGCGGGTGGCGGCGCGCGCGGCCGCGGACGAGGTGGTGGCCCACCCGCTCCTCGCCCCGCGCGCCCAGCACACCGCCGAGGTGGTGGTCATCACGAGCGACCGCGGCCTCGCCGGCGGCTTCAACTCGAACATCGCCCGCTTCACGCAGCGCTTCCTCGTCGAGAACGGCGACCGGTTCGAGCGCATCCAGCTCGCCACCGTCGGCCGCAAGGGGCGCGACTTCTTCCGGGCGCGCAAGGTGGAGGTCCGCAAGGACTTCACCGGGGTGAACGCGGCCCTCACCTACGAGAAGGCCGAGGACCTCGCCCGCGAGTACACGGAGCGCTACCTCTCCGGCGAGGTGGACGCGGTCTTCCTCGCCTACAACGAGTTCAAGAGCGCCATCTCCCAGAAGCCGGTGGTGTTCCAGCTCCTGCCCATCGAGACGGCGCCCGGCGCCGACGCGAGCGGCGCCGCCATCGACTTCAAGTACGAGCCGTCGCGCGAGGGGCTCCTGCGCGACCTGCTCCCCCGCCACATCGCGATGCAGGTGTGGCGCGCGCTGCTCGAGTCCGCCGCCAGCGAGCACGGCGCGCGCATGAGCGCGATGGAGAGCGCGACCAAGAACGCCGAGGAGATGATCGCCTCGCTCACCCTTCAGTACAACCGCGCGCGCCAGGCCTACGTCACGAAGGAGCTGATGGAGATCGTGAGCGGCGCCGAGGCGCTCAAGTAGATTTGGGAAAGGAAGACATGACCACCCCGACGAACGTTCAGAGCGGCAGGATCACCCAGGTCATCGGCCCGGTCGTGGACGTGGAGTTCCCGCCCGGAGCGCTGCCGGACATCTACACCGCGCTCTCGGTGACGAACCCCGCGCTCGACGCGCGCGCCGACAACCTCGTCATCGAGGTCGCCCAGCACCTCGGCGAGAACACCGCCCGCTGCATCGCGATGGACTCGACCGAAGGCCTCGTGCGCGGCATGGGCGTGCGCACCACCGGCGCCCCCATCTCCGTGCCGGTCGGCAAGGAGGTGCTCGGCCGCATCCTCAACGTCGTCGGCGAGCCGGTCGACGAGCGCGGGCCCGTGGCGTCGGTGCGCAAGTTCCCCATCCACCGCCCGGCGCCGACCCTCGTCGAGCAGAACGTGAAGATCGAGGCGTTCGAGACCGGCATCAAGGTCATCGACCTCCTCGCCCCGTACCTCCGCGGCGGCAAGATCGGCCTCTTCGGCGGCGCCGGCGTCGGCAAGACCGTGCTCCTCATGGAGCTCGTGAACAACGTCGCGAAGAAGCGCGGCGGCTTCTCGGTGTTCGCCGGCGTGGGCGAGCGCACCCGCGAGGGGAACGACCTCTACCACGAGATGATCGAGTCGGGCGTCATCAACAAGGACGACCTCTCGAAGAGCCAGTGCGTGCTCGTGTACGGGCAGATGAACGAGCCGCCCGGCGCGCGCGCCCGGGTGGCGCTCTCGGCGCTCGCCATCGCGGAGTACTTCCGCGACGAAGAGAACCGGGACATGCTGCTCTTCATCGACAACATCTTCCGCTTCACGCAGGCGGGCTCCGAGGTGTCGGCGCTCCTCGGCCGCATCCCCTCGGCCGTCGGTTACCAGCCGACGCTCTCCACCGAGATGGGCGAGCTCCAGGAGCGCATCACCTCCACGAAGAACGGCGCCATCACCTCGGTGCAGGCCATCTACGTCCCCGCCGACGACCTCACCGACCCGGCCCCGGCGACCGCGTTCGCCCACCTCGACGCGACGACGGTGCTCAGCCGCAAGCTGACCGAGATCGGCATCTACCCGGCCGTCGATCCGCTCGACTCGACCTCGCGAATCCTCGACCCGCTCGTCGTCGGCCAGGAGCACTACCAGGTCGCCCGCGTCGTCCAGGAGACGCTGCAGCGCTACAAGGACCTCCAGGACATCATCGCCATCCTCGGCATGGACGAGCTCTCCGAGGACGACAAGCTCACCGTGGCGCGCGCCCGCAAGGTCCAGCGCTTCCTCTCGCAGCCGTTCCACGTCGCCGAGCAGTTCACCGGCAACCCGGGCAAGTACGTCGAGCTCGCCGACACGATCCGCGGCTTCAAGGAGATCGTGGACGGCAAGCACGACGACCTGCCGGAGCAGGCGTTCTACATGGTGGGCGGCATCGACGAGGCGGTCGAGAAGGCGAAGAAGCTGGCCGCGGGGTAACCGATGGCGCTCACCCTCGACATCGTCACGCCGGAGCGGCGCGTCCTCTCGGTCACCGTCGACGAGGTCCGCGCGCCGGGCGTCGCGGGCGGCTTCGGCATCCGCCTGAACCACGAGCCCTTCATGACGGCGCTGGAGCCCGGTCGGCTCACGTACGTCGAGGGGGGCCGGGAGCACCACTACGCGGTGGGCGGCGGCTTCCTGCAGGTCGCCGACAACCGGGTCATCGTGCTGGCCGACACCGCCGAGGCGGCCGCCGACATCGACGTCGAGCGGGCGAAGCGCGCCTTCGACGACGCGCAGGATCGGCTGCTCCGCCTCACCGAGCAGGACGGCCACTACGGCGAGGAGTCGGCGCGCGTGCGCCGGGCCGCGGCGCGGCTCTCGGTGGCCGGGCGCTAGGCGTCTCGCTCCACTCGTGGACCCAGGGCGGGGAGGCGCACGGCGCGCCTCCCCGCTCTCTTTTTTCGGGCCGGCGGGGGCGTCCGGGCGGGACGGATCGTGAAGGACGAGCGCGGCGCTCGGGGGCGCGCGGAGGGGTCCGCCGCGCGGGCCCGGCGGACGCCCCGAAGGCCCGCCCCGGGACGGGCAAAAGCGTTGAATCTCCGAGGGAAACCGGCTAAAACACCCCCTTCTCCCAGGTGCCCGCGCGCTCGAACCCCCTCGCGCGCCTATGGCCCGGGAGGGAAGAGCTCCGATGGCCGAAGAGAACCTCCCGCCGAGCCCGCCCGCCGCCGCCCCCGGGGCGCCGCCGCCCGGAGACGGGCAGCGCGCCCAGGTCGCGATCGAAGACGAGATGCGCAAGTCGTATCTCGACTACTCGATGTCGGTCATCATCGGCCGCGCGCTGCCGGACGTGCGCGACGGCCTGAAGCCCGTGCACCGCCGCGTGATGTACGCGATGCACACCGAGGGGCTGCACCACAACAAGCGCTACTCGAAGTGCGCCGGCGTCGTCGGCGAGGTGCTGAAGAAGTACCACCCCCACGGCGACTCCTCGGTCTACGACGCCCTCGTCCGGCTCGCCCAGGACTGGAACCTCCGCTACCCGCTCATCGACGGCCAGGGCAACTTCGGCTCGGTCGACGGCGATCCCGCCGCGGCCTACCGGTACACCGAGTCCCGCCTCGAGCGGCTCGCCGACTTCCTCCTCGCCGACATCGACAAGGAGACGGTCGACTGGGGGCCGAACTTCGACGACTCGACCGTCGAGCCGCTCGTCCTCCCCACCCGCTTCCCCAACCTGCTCGTCAACGGCTCGGCCGGCATCGCGGTCGGCATGGCGACGAACATCCCGCCCCACAACATGGGCGAGGTGCTCGACGCGGTGGCGCACCTCATCTCGAATCCCAAGGCGTCCGTCCCGGAGCTCATGCGCTTCATCCCCGGGCCGGACTTCCCGACCGCCGGGATCATCCAGGGGCGCGACGGCATCCGCGCCGCCTACGAGAAGGGGCGCGGCACCATCCAGGTGCGCGCGCGCGCGTCGGTCGAGGTCCACCCCAAGACCGAGCGCGAGGCGATCGTCGTCACCGAGATCCCCTACCAGGTGAACAAGGCGAAGCTCGTCGAGCACATCGCCGAGCTCGTGCGCGACAAGCGCCTCGAGGGGATCAGCGACCTCCGCGACGAGTCCAGCCGCGAGGGCATGCGCATCGTCATCGAGCTGAAGCGTGACGCGGTCGCGCAGGTGGTGCTGAACAACCTGTACGCCCACACGCAGATGCAGACCGGCTTCGGCGTGACGCTCCTCGCCATCGACGGCGGCCAGCCGCGCATCCTCAACCTGAAGGAGCTGCTCGAGCGCTTCGTCGCCCACCGCCGCGACGTGGTCACCCGCCGCACGCGCTTCGAGCTGCGCAAGGCGCGCGAGCGCGAGCACATCCTGCTCGGCCTGCAGATCGCGCTCGACCACCTCGACGAGATCATCGAGCTCATCCGCAAGGCGCCCGACCGCGACGCGGCCCGCGACGGGCTCATGACCGGCTTCGCCCTCTCGGAGCTCCAGGCGAAGGCCATCCTCGAGATGCAGCTGCAGCGCCTCACCGGCCTCGAGCGCCAGAAGATCCTGGACGAGCTCGCCGAGGTGCAGAAGCTCATCGGCCGCCTGAAGGAGATCCTCGCCTCCGAGGCCGTCCTCATGGAGGTCATCGTCTCGGAGCTGAAGGAGGTGCGGCAGCTCTTCGCCGACGAGCGGCGCACCGAGATCCTGGGCGAGGCGACCGACTACTCCACGGAGGACCTCATCGCCGAGGAGGAGATGGTCGTCACCGTCTCCCACGCCGGCTACGTGAAGCGGAACCCGGTGTCGCTCTATCGCGCCCAGCGGCGCGGCGGGCGCGGCAAGACCGGCGCGGCCACGCGGGACGAGGACTTCCTCGAGGCGATCTTCGTCGCCTCGACGCACAGCTACCTGCTCGTCTTCTCGGACAAGGGCAAGGTCTACTGGCTCAAGGTCCACGAGATCCCGCCGGCCGGGCGCGCCGCGCGCGGCAAGCCCATCGTGAACCTCGTGCAGCTCTCGCCGGGCGAGAAGGTCGCCGCGATCCTGCCGGTGCGGCGGCTCCCGGAGCCCGCCGGCGCCGAGGATGCGGCCGAGATCGCCGCCGAGCCGGGCGAGGCCGAGGCCGCGGAGCCCGCCGAGAAGGCGAACGGCGCGGTCGCCGCCGAGCCCGGACAGTTCGTGTTCATGGCCACGCGCCGGGGGCTCATCAAGAAGACCCGCCTCGAGCAGTTCGCGAGGCCGCGCGCGGCCGGCATCATCGCGCTCGGCATCGAGGAGGGCGACGAGCTCATCGCCGCGCGGCTCATCGACGGCAAGAGCCACGTGCTCCTCTCGACCGCGCAGGGGATGGCCATCCGCTTCGAGGAGTCCGACGTGCGCGCCATGGGGCGGACCGCCTACGGCGTGAAGGGCATCACCCTCGAGGCGGAGGACGCGGTCGTCTCGGCCGAGTCGATCCCGGCGGCGCCGCCGGAGGGCGAGCCCGCGCCGACCATCCTCACCGTCACGCAGAACGGCTACGGCAAGCGCACCGAGCTCGCCGAGTACCGCATCCAGAGCCGCGGCGGGAAGGGCATCATCACCATCAAGACCACCGAGCGGAACGGCCCGGTGGTCGCCGCGGCGCTCGTGTCCGACGCCGAGGAGGTGATGCTCATCACGAACGGCGGCATGCTCATCCGCATGCCCTCGCGCGGGATCAGCCTCATCGGGCGGAACACCCAGGGCGTCCGCCTCATCACCCTCGAGTCCAAGTCCGAGCAGGTGGTGGGCCTCGCGCGCGTCGCCGAGACCACGCCCGAGGCGGCGGCGGCCGGGGTCGCCGAGGCGGCGGAGGGCGAGGAGCCGCCCGAGGGCGGGCCGGAGGACCAGGGCGGCGGGGAGCCGGAGGCAGGCGCGTGAGGCGGCGGTCGGGCCCCTTCGCCGCCGCGCTCGCGGCGGCGCTCGCGCTCGCCTGCGCCTCGCCGGCGAAGCGGCTCGAGGAGGCGAACGGGAAGCGCCACGCGGGCGACCCGAAGGGCGCGCTCCAGGGCTACAAGGCGGTGCTCGCCGAGCTCGGCGACGCGACGCTCTCGCCCGACGAGGCGGCGGTGCGCTGCAAGGCGCTGCGCTTCGCGGGGGACGTCTCGTACCTCGAGCTCGGCGACTACACCGGCGCGATCTCCTACTACCGGCGCATCGTGGCGCTCTACCCGGGCGGCAAGGAGGCGCGCGAGGCGCGCGTCCAGATCGGCGACATCTACCGCGAGCGCTTCCGCGACCCGCTCGCCGCGATCGCCCAGTACGCGGACGTCGCCGCCTCGAGCGCGCCGGAGGCGCCGCGCTACCAGCTCGAGGTCGCCCGCGCCTACCTCGAGCTCAAGAACTGGTCGCAGGCGCGCACCGAGGCCCGCATCCTGCGGGAGAAGTGGCCCGATCACGAGCTCGCCGACGAGGCGCAGCTCCTCACCGCCCAGGCGTGGTCGCTCGAGAAGCGCGACGACGAGGCGCTCTCCGCCTTCCAGGCGCTCATCGACAGCAAGCCGCGCCCGGAGCTCGCGGCCCGCGCGCTCGAGGGGCAGGCCCTCATCCACGCGCAGGCGGGGCGCTTCGACCGCGCGCTCGAGCTGTACGCGCTCGCGCTGCCCATCCACCCGAACCCGGACGCGATCCGGACCAACATCGAGGCGGTCACCGAGCGCCGCGAGCGGGCGAAGCCCGCGACGCTGCCGGGCGATCGCGCCGCCGCCTTCCGCTAGTCACCGAGAGGAAAGCCATGAAGACCGAGCTGTCGGAGAAGCTGTTCGCGAAGGCGCAGACCCTGTTCCCCGGCGGCGTGAACTCGCCGGTGCGCGCGTTCCGCGGCGTGGGCGGGACGCCCCGGTTCATCGCGCGCGGCAGGGGCAGCCACCTCGTCGACGTCGACGGCAACGACTACGTCGACTACGTGCTCTCCTGGGGTCCGATGATCGTCGGGCACGCCCACCCGGAGGTGATGCGCGAGGTGCAGGACGCCATGAAGGAGGGCGCCTCGTTCGGCGCCCCCTCGCCGCGCGAGATCACCCTCGCGGAGCTCGTGCGCGAGCGGATGCCCTGGATCGAGAAGATGCGCTTCTGCTCCTCGGGCACCGAGGCCACCACCGCCGCCATTCGCGTGGCGCGCGGCTTCACGGGGCGCGACGACATCCTCAAGTTCGAGGGCTGCTACCACGGCGCGGGCGATCCGCTCCTCGTGAAGGCGGGCTCCGGCGTCGAGACGCTCGGGCTGCCCGACTCCCCGGGCGTGCCGGCGGACCTCGCGAAGCACACGCTCACGCTGCCGTACAACGACCTCGCCGCCGCCGAGCGGCTCTTCGCCGAGCGGGGCGACCGCCTCGCCGGCGTCATCATCGAGCCGGTGGTCGGCAACATGGGCGTGCTCGTCCCCAGGGCGGGCTACCTCGAGGGCCTGCTCACCCTGTGCCGCAAGCACGGCGCGCTCCTCATCGTGGACGAGGTGATGACCGGCTTCCGCGTGTCGTCGGGCGGCGCCTGCGGGCTCTTCGGCCTCCGGCCGGACCTCGTCACCTTCGGCAAGGTCATCGGGGGCGGGCTGCCGGTGGGCGCCTTCGGCGGGCGCGCCGACGTCATGGATCGGGTCGCGCCGGCGGGGCCCATCTACCAGGCGGGCACGCTCTCCGGGAACCCCATGGCGATGGCGGCCGGGACCGCCACCCTGCGGCTCATGACCCCCGCCGCCTACGAGAAGCTCGAGAACCTCGCCGCGAAGCTCGCGGACGGGCTCCGCGCCCGCGCCGCCGCCGCCAAGGTGCCGGTGCAGGTGAACCGGGTCGGCTCCATGCTCACGGTGTTCTTCTCGGAGAAGCCGGTGTTCGACGCCGCGAGCGCGCGGCTCTCCTCGACGAAGCGCTTCGGCGCCTTCTTCCACCGCATGCTGGAGGGCGGCGCCTACCTCCCGCCCTCGCAGTTCGAGGCGGCGTTCCTCTCGACCGCGCACTCCGAAGGCGACGTCGAGCACACGCTCCTCGCGGCCGAGGCGGCGTTCGCCGAGGCCGCGAAGGTCTAGATGCCCGGCTGGGCGGAGCGCTTCGCGCCATTCGAGGGCGTCGCCTACCTCGACGCCGCGAGCCAGGGCCCCATCCCGCTCGCGGCGTCGCGCGCCGGGCGCGAGGCGCTCGCCCTCAAGGAGCGGCCCTGGCGCATCTCGGCGGCCACCTACGTCTCGGCCGTCTCCGAGGCGCGGGCCCTCGCGGCGCGCCTCCTCGGCGCGCGCGAGGAGGCGGTGGCGCTCGTCACCGGGGCGGGTCAGGTGGTGAACGCCGTCGCGCGCGGGCTCGACCTCGGCGAGGGCGACGAGGTGGTGCTCGCGCGGCACGAGTTCCCCTCGAACGACCTGCCCTGGCGCTGGCTCGCCCGCCGCGGCGTCGCGATCCGCGTCGTCGAGCCGGATCATCCGACGGGCGCGGTCTCGGCGGAGCGGCTCGCCGAGGGGGTCGGTCCGCGGACCCGCGTCGTCGCGTTCGCCCACGTCTCGTACCTCCACGGCGGGCGGCTCGAGCCCGGGCCGGTGGTCGAGGCGGCGCGGCGCTTCGGGGCGATCACGGTGGTGGACGGGAGCCAGGCGGCGGGCGCGCTGCCGTTCGACTTCGGCGGCTCCGGCGTCGACGTCTACGCCGCCTCCGCCTACAAGCACCTGCTCGGCCCGTATGGCTGCGGGCTCGGGCTCTTCTCGGCGCAGGTGCTCGACCGGCTCGCGGTGGGGGATCTGAACTGGTGGGCGGTGAAGGGCGCGGAGGACTACGGCAACCTGCCCGCCGACATCGAGCTTCGGCCCGGCGCGCAGCGCTACGACGCGCACGAGACGGCGGCGTTCTTCAACCTGCTCCCGCTCGCCGAGTCGCTGCGCCTCCTCCTCGAGGCGACGCCCGCCGCGGTCCAGGCGCACGCCCGTGCGCTCGGCGACCGCCTCCTCGCGCGCCTGCCGCAAAGCTTCGTCCCGGCGAGCCCCCTCGAGCCGGCCGCGCGGAGCCACCTCCTCTGCCTGCGCGCCCAGTCCTCCGCCGCCACCCTCGCCGCGTACGAGCGGCTCCGCGCGGCCAAGATCTGGGCGTCGCTGCGCGGCGACCGGATCCGAGTGTCGCCGCACCTTTACAGCACCGAGGAGGACGTCGACCGGCTGCTCGCCGCGCTCGCCTGAGCAGATCGGGGTGGGAGCGCTCCCGGCGGGGTGCGAGACCATTGACGTGTGCGCCACGCCCCTGCTATACGGGCGTGCCTTTCCGCCCGCGGAAGCATTGGGGAATCCCGCTTCTCCGGGGTTGCGGAGAGGCCGGCAGCGGAGGGTCTTTGGCGGATCCCGAGGATCGAAATCGCGGGTCCAACGAGGACAAGGGGCTCTCCGGGCTCGCGGAGGGGTACCGGAAGGCCGCGCCGTACATGGCGGCCTCCTCGAGCCTCGTCGGCGCGGTCGGCGTGTTCACGTTCCTCGGCTACCTCGCCGACCGGAAGCTCGGGAACGAGGTCCCCTGGCTCACGATGCTGGGGGCGGTGCTCGGCATGACGGGCGGCTTCATCAGCTTCTTCAGGCAGGTCCTCAAGGGAAAGAAGTGAAGCATCAGGTCATCACCGTCGCCCTCTCGCTCGCCTTCGTCGGCCTCGCGCTCGCCGCGGGGCAGTACCGGCGCGCGGCGCTCGTGGGCGCGACGGCCTGCAGCTTCACCGCCCTCCTGTCGATGCTCGTGCTCGCCCGCTCGGTGAAGAACGCCGAGAAGCCCCTCAAGCCGGCGCTGCTCGTCATGACCGTCGCGTTCCTCGCCCGCATCCTCCTCGTCGCGCTCGGCACCGTGTTCGTGGCGCGCGCCGGCGAGAACGTCTTCGCCTTCGTCGTCGCCTTCTTCGTGCCGTACTTCGCCTTCAGCGCCGTCGAGGGCGTCTACCTCCACTCGCTTCGCCGCTTCACGGGAAGGGCCGCATGACCGCCATCCTGACCCTCGCGCTCACGCTTTCCCTCGCTCAGGCGCCCGCCGCGCATGAGGCGCCGGCGCACGAGACGCCCGAGGTCGCCGCGCCCGCCGCCGAGGGCGGCCACGGCGAGGCGGGCGGGCACGGCGGCGGCCTCTCCGAGTCGCTCATGCACCACGTGACCGACGGTCACACGCTCGAGTACCCGGGCTACTGCGAGGGCGGCTTCGCCTGGAACTGCGAGGTCGACCTCGACCACGTGTTCGGCACGCACCGCGATCACGCCACCGGCAAGGCGTCGGGCCCGCTCGTCTTCGGCTCGCTCGACATGACGCCGACGAAGCACGCGGTGATGATGTGGATCGCCTCGCTCGTGCTCATCGTCGCCTTCGTCTCGGCGGTGCGCAGGAAGGGGCTCGTCCCCCGCGGCCTCTACAACTTCCTCGAGATGCTCGTGCAGTTCGTGCGGAACGAGATCGCCCGCAAGAACATCGGCGAGCACGACGGCGACCGCTTCGTCCCGTACCTCGTCACCGCCTTCTTCTTCATCCTCTTCGTCAACCTGTTCGGCCTCTTGCCCTGGTCCGCCACCGCGACCGGCAACCTGTCCGTCACGGTCGCCCTGGCCCTGTTCACCTTCGTCATCACGCAGTACGCGGCCATCAAGGCGATGGGGCTCGGCGGCTGGCTGAAGCACCTGACGGGCGGCGTCGCCCCGTGGCTGTGGCCCATCATGATCCCGGTCGAGATCCTGGGCCTCTTCACGAAGCCCTTCGCTCTCACCGTCCGTCTCTTCGCCAACATGGTGGCGGGCCACATCGTCATCTTCTCGCTCATCGGCCTCATCTTCGCCCTCGGCCACTGGGGCGTGGCGTTCGGCTCGGTGCCGATGGCGCTCGGCATCTACCTGCTCGAGCTCTTCGTCGCGTTCGTGCAGGCCTACATCTTCACCATGCTCTCGTCGCTCTTCATCGGTCAGGGCCTCGCGCACCACGGCCACGACGAGGAGCACGGCGAGCACGGCCACGCCGAGCCGGGCATGGGCTCGGTCGATCACGGCAACCACGCTTCTCACGTGGCGGGGGCGTCCCCCGGCCATGGGTAGTCGAGCGCTCCACGCGCCACGGGAATCACGCGGCCCGGTAATCCCGCACCTCTGAAAGACAAGGCAGACGACCATGACCTCCACCGCCCTCGCGTTCCTCTCCGCCGGCTTCGGCGCCGGCCTCGCCGTCCTCGGCGCCGGCCTCGGCATCGGCAAGCTCGCCGCCGCCGCCATGGAGGGCTCCGCCCGCCAGCCGACCGTCGCCGGCGACATCCGCACCTCGATGATCATCGCCGCCGCCCTCATCGAGGGCGTGACGCTCTTCGCGATCGTCGTCTGCGTGCTCCTCGCCATCAAGGCGTAGGGGCACATCCGGCTCGTCGAACCTTCACCTCCTCTTCACCCACGGAGTCGCGCATGGCCTCCCTCGCGTCCCTGCCCCTCGCAGCCGGAGGGCTCACGGACCTGAACCCCGGCCTCACCCTCTGGGCGGCCATCACGTTCCTGTTCCTGCTCGTGGTCCTCTCCAAGTTCGCGTGGGGGCCCATCGTCAAGATGCTCGACGAGCGGGAGCGGACCATCCGCGAGGCGATCGAGGCGGCCAAGAAGGAGCGCGCCGAGGCGGAGCGGATGCTCGCCGAGCAGAAGGCCTCGCTCGCCCACGCGCAGCGCGAGGCCGCCGAGCTCGCGCGGCGCAACCAGCAGGAGGTCGAGGTGCTCCGCCAGGAGCTGACCGCCCGCGCCCGCAAGGAGGCGGACGAGCTCGTCTCCTCCGCCCGCAGGCAGATCGACGAGGAGAAGACCAAGGCGATGTCGGAGCTCCGCGCGCAGGTCGCGGACCTCGCCATCGACGCGGCCTCTCGCCTCGTGAAGGCGAACCTCGACGACGCCTCGCAGCGGAAGCTCGTCGAGGACTACATCGCGCAGCTCCCGGCGAACCGCGCCGCCTAGCGCGGCCGGACCGGTCTAGACGCTCCGGCGGGCCCCGCGTCCGCCGGAGCGTTTCCATTTTCCGCGGGCTAGATTCAAGGGTCGCATGGGTCTCTCGATCGGCATCGTCGGCCTCCCCAACGTGGGGAAGTCCACCCTCTTCAACGCGCTCCTCGGCGCGGCGCAGGCCGCGGCCGCGAACTACCCGTTCTGCACCATCGAGCCGAACGTGGGGGTCGTGCCGGTGCCCGATCGGCGGCTCGAGCGGCTGGCGGCGCTCTTCAAGCCGAAGAAGACCACCCCCACCACCCTCGAGTTCGTGGACATCGCCGGCCTCGTGGCCGGCGCCTCCAAGGGCGAGGGGCTCGGCAACCAGTTCCTCGGCAACATCCGCCAGGTCGACGCGATCGCCCACGTGCTGCGCTGCTTCGAGGACCCCGACGTCGTGCACGTCGCGGGCAAGGTCGATCCGCGCGGCGACCGGGAGGTCGTCGAGACCGAGCTCATGCTGAAGGACCTCGAGTCGGTCGAGAAGCGGCGCGAGCGGGCCATGAAGAACGCCAAGGCACCGGGGAAGCCCGGCGAGCTCGCCAAGGCGGAGCTCGCCGCGCTCGACCGCGCCAAGGCCGGCCTCGAGGCGGGCACCCCCGTCCGCGCGCAGAAGCTCTCCGAGGACGACCGCGCGCTGCTCGCCGACCTCTTCCTCCTCACCTCGAAGCCGGTGCTCTACATCGCCAACGTGGACGAGTCGCAGCTCGGCAAGGAGGCGACCGATCCGAGCATCCTGGCCGTGAAGGCGCTCGCCGACGCCGAGGGCGCGCCCATGGTGGAGATCTCCGGCAAGGTCGAGTCCGAGCTCGCCGCGCTCGCCCCCGGCGAGCGGGAGGAGTACCTCGCCTCGCTCGGCCTGGAGGAGCCCGGCCTCGACCGGCTCGTCCACGCGGGCTACCGGCTGCTCGGCCTCATCACCTACTTCACGGCCGGCGAGGACGAGTGCCGCGCCTGGACCGTGAAGGCGGGCTCGCGCGCCCCCCAGGCGGCGGGCGTCATCCACTCCGACTTCGAGAAGGGCTTCATCAAGGCGGAGGTGATCCGCATCGAGGATCTCCTCGAGCTGAAGAGCGAGTCCGCCGCCCGCGAGAAGGGCAAGCTGCGCATCGAGGGCAAGGAGTACGTCGTCCAGGACGGCGACGTGATGCACTTTAGGTTTAATGTGTGATCAGCGGCCGCGGGTCGGGCGGGCCTGCGCCCTGACCCCCGCGATGCGCGCGGCGAGGCGGAGCGCGGCGATCATCGAGGCCGGGTTCGCCACCCCGCTGCCGGCGATGTCGTAGGCGACCCCGTGATCCGGGCTCGTGCGCACGATGGGGAGCCCGAGCGTCACGTTCACCGCCGGGTCCCCGCCCACCGCGTCGAGGAGCTTCACCGGGATGAGCCCCTGGTCGTGGTAGAGGGCGACCACCGCGTCGAACTCGCCGAGCGCGGCGCGGAAGAACACCGAGTCCGCGGGGAACGGCCCGCGCGCGCGGGCGCCGGCGCGCGCCGCCCGGGCGAGCGCGGCGGGGCGGAGCGTCTTCTCCTCGTCGCCGAACGCGCCCTCCTCGCCGGCGTGCGGGTTGAGCGCGGCGAGGGCGAGGCGCGGGCGCGCGAGGCCCAGGTCCTCGCGCAGCGCCCGGTGGGTGATGACGAGCGTCTCGGCGATGCGCTCGACGGTGAGCGCGCGCCTGAGCTTCGCGAAGGCGACGTGGTTCGTGACGAGCGCGATCTTGAGCTTCTCGCCGGCGAGCATCATCACCGAGCGGCGCACCCCGCAGCGGGCCTCGAGCCACTCGGTGTGGCCCACGAAGCCGGGCAGCGCGCGGGCGACCTGGGCCTTCGACACCGGGGCGGTGGTGAGCGCGTCGGCGTCCCCGCGCCGCACGGCGTCGAAGGCGGCCTCCAGGGCGGCGAGCTGGGCCTCGCCGGCGCGGGGATCGGGGCGGCCGGGGCGCACCGCGCCCGCGGGGAGCCGGGTGACCGTGACGAGCGCGCCCTCCGGCGGGAGCGGCGCGCCGGGGACGACGAGCGGGAGCCCGCTCGAGGCGAGCTCGCGGGCGAGCACGCGCGCGTCGCCGAAGACGTAGGGCACGAGGGCGCCCCGCAGCGCCGCGAGCGCCTTGGCGGTCACCTCGGCGCCCACGCCCGAGGGGTCGCCGAGGCTCACGGCGATGCGCGGAAGCGCGGGGACCCGGGCGCGCTCCGGCCGCGCGCTCGCGGCGGCGCGGCGCCTCGGCGCCCGGGGCGAGGAGGCGCTGGGTCGCGGCGCGACGGCGACCGCGTGCCCGCGCGCGCGGACGCTCACTTCTGCAGCTCGGGCAGCTTGGTCTCGACGAGCGCGTCGCGGCGCAGCTCGGCGATGAGCTGCTGGCGGTAGGTGCCCGCCTGCTGGTCGACGAGGTGGGCGCGGATCTCCTCCTTCGCGTCCTCGAACGACTTCGTCCCCGACGCCCGGCGCTCCTCGACCTTGAAGACGTGCAGGCCGGGGCCGGCGCGCACGGGCGGCGAGAGCTCGCCCGGCTTGAGGGCGAACGCCGCGTCCTCGAGGGCCTTCTCGATGGTGCCGCGGCGGAGCCAGCCGAGGTCGCCGCCCTCGGCGGCGGAGGGGCCCTTCGACACCTCGCGCGCCACCGCCGAGAAGTCCTCGCCGGTCTTGAGCCGCTGCAGGATGCGGGTCATCTGCTCCTGCACCTTCTCCTGCTGCGCCTTCGTGGCGCCGTCCGGCAGGGGCAGGAAGATGTGGCGGACCTTCACCTCGTCCTCGCCGCCGAACTCCTGCGGGTGGGACTGGTAGTAGTTGCGCAGGTCGTCGTCCGAGACCTTCACCTTGGAGCGCACCTCGTACTGGAGGACGAGGAAGGCGTCGTACTCGCGCTTCACGTTGGCGCGGAAGGCGGCCCGGTCGAGCCCCTGCTCCTTGAGCGCGCGCTCGAGCGCCGCGTCGTCGAAGTCGTTGCGCTTCTTGATGTCCGCGACCGCCTCGTCGATCTGCTGCTCGGTCGCCTCGAGCTGCAGCTCCGCCGCCTTCGCCTGGAGGAGCCGCTCGGCGATCACGTCGTCGAGGGCGCGCTTCAGCGCGGCGGCCTGGGCCTGGTCGCGCTCGGGCCCCGGGCTGAGCTGCTCCGCCTTGAGCAGCGCGGGGCCGGCGCGGTCGGCGAGCTCGGAGAGCGTCACCACCTCGCCGTTCACGAGCGCGGCGACGCGGTCGACGACCTGGTGAGGGGCGGCCGCCGGGGGAGGCGTCGCGGGCGCCGCAGGGGCCGCGGGGGCGGCAGGGGCGGCGGCGAGGAGGACGAGCAGGGGGAGGGCGGCAGGGGTCACGGATTCACTCCGGCGAGGGCCTTCTCGTCGATCTCGATGCGGGCGCGCTCGCGCAAGGCCTTGAGATAATCGTCCTGGGCCCGCGCGCGCTTCTCGCGGGTGAGCTTCTCGGCGATTTCGGGCCGCGCCTGGTCGAGCGAGCGCCGGGCCGCGGCGCGCCGGTCGATCACCTTGAAGACGTGGAAGCCGTACGGTGAGGGGGTGACGTCGCTCACCTTGTTGAGGGGCAGGGAGAAGGTGACGTCGAAGACCTCGGGGAACCCCGCGCCGCGCCCGATGAAGCCGAGGTCGCCGCCGGCCTTGCCCTCCGGGGCGATCGACGACTTGCGCGCGACCTCCGCGAAGGTCTGCGGGTTCCTGCGGAGGCGGTCGCGGATCGCGAGCGCCTCCTCCTTGGTCGACACCACGACCTGGAGCACGTGCACCCGCTCCGGCTCCTCGAACTCCGCCGCGTGGTCCGCGTAGTAGCGCTGGATCTCCCCGTCGGCGACCTGCACCTGCGGGAACACCTGCTCCTCGAAGAGCCGCTCGATGGTGAGCTGGTCCTTGAGCCGCCCCTTGAGGTCCGCCTGGCCGAGGCGCTGCTGGGCGAGGAGGTCGTCGAAGTTCGAGCCGGGGTACTCGGCGCGCACCCGCAGGAACGCGCGCTCGACCTGGTCCTGGCCCACCACGATGGACCGGGCGCGCGCCTCCTGGAGGAGGAGCGCCCGATCCACGAGCTCGTCGAGGAGGCCGCGGCGGAGCGTGTCGCCCCCGCCGTCGGCCTGGGCCTCGCCGGCGCGCGTCTCGCGCAGCTCGCGCGCGAGGACGTCGGCGCCGATGGGCTCGCCGTTCACGAGCGCCACGGCGCGCGGCGCGGGCGGCGCGTCCTTCTTCTCGCCGCCGCACCGGCCGCAGCCCCCGGCGAGCACGCCGAGGGCCGCGAGCGGGATGAGGAGCCTCGCGCGCACGCCTACTTCGCCGGCGGGGCGGGGGTCGCGCTCGGCATCGGGCCGTGGGGCATGACCCCCGTCATCCCGGTGCCGGGCATCCCGGGCATGGCGCCCGGCGCGGCGGCGCTGACCTCCACCGCCTCGAGGGCCTTCTCGTCGACGGAGATCTTCGCCTCGTCCTTGAGGCGCTTCAGCCACTCGTCGAACTCCTTCGTCTTCTTCTCGCGGTAGAGCTTGTTCTGGATCTGCGCCTTCACCTGGTCGAAGGAGCGGTTCAGCTCCTCCTGCTGGGCGGTGAGCTTGAGGAGGTAGAAGCCCTTCGGCGTCTCGACGACGCCGGAGGTCTGCCCGGCGGAGAGCGCGAAGGCGGCGTCGGCGAGCTCCTTCGAGTAGGCCGCCGTGAGCTCCTCGTGCGACTTGTACTGCAGGTCACCGCCGGCGTTCTTCGTGGCGGCGTCCTCGGAGTACTGCGAGACCGCCTGCGTGAAGGCGAGCGGGTTCTTCTGCTCGTCGGCCTTGATCTTGGCGAGCGCGGCCTTCGCGGCGGAGAGCTTCTTCGCGCGCTCGGGCGAGCCGGCAGGCGCCTCGAACACCACCGCGGCGACGCGCACGCGCTTCGGCCGGAAGTAGTCCGTCTTGTGCTCGTCGTAGTACTTCTGGAGCTCGGGCTCGGGGACCTCCTTCGCGCGCTCGAGGTCCTGGAAGTTCTTCTGGACGAGCTTCTGGACCATGATCTTCTTCAGGGTCAGCTGCACGTCGGGATCCGTCGCGAGGCCCTGCTTCTCGGCCTCCCGCGCGAGCACCTCGAAGCGGATGAGGTTGTCGAGGAACTCCTTCTTCCTCTCGAGCGTCGAGTAGCGCGCCCGGATGAACGGCGACTGCTCGTCGAGGCGGGCCTTGAACTCGTCGGCGGTGATGGTGACCCCGTTACCCTTCGCGATCACGGGGCCCGACTTCTTGTCCTTCGGCGACTGGCAGGCGGCGGCGAGCGCGCAGAGGCCGATGACGAGGGAACGGCGCAGCATGCGGGTGCTCCTTCGGGAAGACGTGCGGTAAAGGCCGGTCAGCCAACGCAGGACCACGCCCCGTTCTTCCCCGCCGGGGGTTCGGGCGCTGGCTTGGAGCGGCTGAAAAGAGCACGGAACGAGGGGGGGATCAAGGACGAGGTCCCCCCGTCGGGTGGCCCGCCGTCCCTCGCGCGCCAGGTCGCGCCCCCGGCTCCCAAAGCCCTGTCCCGGCGCCCGCTCGAGGGGCGCGATCCGACGCGAAGCGCGGCCAGGCGCCGCGGCCGGTTCACTCGGGCCGCGCGCAGCGGGCGAGGCCGGCGAGGAGCTGGCGGGCGGCGCCGAGCAGCTCGCGCCCGGTCGAGAGCTCCATGGCCGGCGACGGCACGAGCCCGACCGCCGCCGTCCGGACGGCCACCGGCGCAGGGCGCGGGGCCGCCTTGCCCTTCACGATCCTGGCAGGCTTGCCGGGCGGGGCCTTCGCCGGCGGAGGCTTCGCGCCGGGGAGCGCCGAGACGAGCTTCATGTCCGGGGTGAGGCGCAGCGCGCCGCCCGAGGCCGCCACGTGCTTCGCGAGCAGGAACGGGTCGAGCGCGGCCGTCTCGCCGAGGGTGAGGACGAGCCGGCCGGGGCCGGCCTCGATGGCGCGGATGCGCAGCGCGCGCAGCCGCACCTTCACCGCCATCACGTCGCAGAGTGCGTCGAGCTCCTCCGGCGGATCGCCGCAGCGGTCGATGATCTCCGCCCGCACCTCGTCGAGCTCCTCGTCGGTCGTCGCCTGGGCCAGCCGCTTGTAGAAGTAGAGCCGCTGGTGGACGTCCGGCATGTACGGGTCGGGGATGAAGGCCGGCACCGGGAGCTGCACGTCGGGATCGATGTCCTCGCGCGGCGGCTCGCCCTTGAGCTCGCGCACCGCCTCGTCGAGGAGCTCGGAGTAGAGCTCGAAGCCGACCGCCTCGATCTGGCCGGACTGGTCCTTGCCGAGCAGGTTCCCCGCCCCGCGGATCTCGAGGTCGTGGCTCGCGATCTTGAAGCCGGCGCCGAGCTCGCTGAAGCGCTGCAGGACCTCGAGGCGCTTCTGGGCGTCCTTCGTCACGGGGCGCCTCGCGGGCACGAGCAGGTACGCGTAGGCGCGCTCGCGGCTGCGGCCGACGCGGCCGCGGATCTGGTAGAGCTGCGCGAGGCCGAAGTGGTCGGCGCGGTTCACGATGATGGTGTTCGCGCTCGGGATGTCGAGGCCGCTCTCGATGATCGACGTCGCGAGGAGCACGTCGAGCTCCTTGCGGACGAAGCGGCTCATCACCTCCTCGAGCTTGCCCTCGCCCATCTGCCCGTGGGCGACGCCCACCCGCGCCTCGGGCGCGATCTCGGCGAGGAACTTCTGCATCGCGTTGATGGAGCGGACGCGGTTGTGGACGAAGTACACCTGCCCGCCGCGCTTCAGCTCGGTCTCGATCGCCTCCTTGACCACCTGCGGGTCGAACTTCATGACGAAGGTGCGGATGGCGCGCCGATCCTCCGGCGGCGTGGCGATGATGGAGAGGTCCCGCACGCCGGCGAGGCTCATGTGCAGCGTGCGCGGGATGGGCGTCGCGGTGAGCGTCAAGACGTCCACGAGCTTGCGGAGCTTCTTCAGGCGCTCCTTGTGCGCGACGCCGAAGCGCTGCTCCTCGTCCACCACCACGAGGCCGAGCTCCTTGAAGGAGACGTCCGCGGCGAGGAGCCGGTGCGTGCCGACGACGATGTCGACCTTCCCCTGGGCGGCGTCCTTCAGGATCCGCTTCACCTCCTCGGAGGTCTTCATCCGGGAGACCGCCTCGATGCGCACCGGGTAGCCCTTGAAGCGCTCCCGGAAGGTCCGCTCGTGCTGCGAGGCGAGCACGGTGGTCGGGACGAGCACCGCCACCTGCTTCTTCGAGAGCACCGCGAGCATGGCGGCGCGCATCGCCACCTCGGTCTTGCCGTAGCCGACGTCGCCGCAGACGAGCCGGTCCATGGGAACTGGGGGGGCGGATGAGGCTCCCCCCCCCGGTCCCCCCGCTCGCTCCGGGGCAGCCTCAGCCGACTGCCCCTTCGCTCGCAGACGGGAACCCTTCGTCATGTCGGTGATCACGTCGGCGATCGCCTTCGCCTGGTCGGGCGTCTCCTCCCAGGGGAACTCCGCCTCGAACTCGCGGAAGATCCCGTCCGGCTGGGCGAACTGGAAGCCCGGGTGCGCCGCGCGTGCGGCGTAGATGTCGAGCAGCTCCGCCGCCATCTTGAGGAGCTGCTCCTTCACCCGCGCCTTGCGGAGCGCGAAGGACTGCCCGCCGAGCCGGTCGAGGCGGACCGTCTCCGGCGAGGCGCCGGTGAACTTCTGCACCTGGCGCAGCTTCGCGACCGGCAGGTAGAGCCGGTCCGCGCCGTCGTAGGCGAGGACGAGGAAGTCGCCCTCCACCCCGCGGATCTGCATCTTGGTGAGGCCGAGGTAGCGGGCGATGCCGTGCTCGACGTGGACGACGAGGTCGCCATCGTTGAGCTCGCGGAAGGCCGCCGCGAAGGCGTTCTCCTCCTTGGTGCGCCGCGCCTTCTTGCGCACCCGCCGGCCGAAGATCTCCTCGTCGGCGACGACCGCGAGCCCCGCCTCGCCGTCCACGAAGCCCTGCGAGATCTCGCCCTGGAACACGTGGGCGTGGATGGCGGGGTCGAAGATCGCGCGCGGATCGCCGGGAGGGCCCTCGTGCGCGCGCAATGCCTGGCGCCGATCCTCGAGGAGCCGGCGGAGCCGGTCCGCGGTGGAGGGCGAGCCGCAGGCGACCACGGCCGCGATGCCCCGCCGGCGCCACTCGTCGAGGCGGCGGGTGAGCGGGGCGAGCGCGCCCTCGTCGCCGTGGGCGGCCTCGATCTCCCCGCGGATGGCGTGGGTGTCCGAGAGCGAGAAGCGGACGGGCTCCGCCGTCCCGAGCCACACCCCGTGGCGGCGCACCACCGGCCGCGCCGCGAGCGCGGCGAGCGCCTCGGCGGCGGGGACGAAGTGCGCCTCTGGCGGGAGGGCCAGCTCCTCGCGGCGCAGCGCGGCCTCGTGCTCGCGGGCGAGCTCCGCGTCGAGCTCCTGCAGCGCCTCCTCCACGCCGGCCGCGTCGTCCACGTAGGCGAGGGTGCCCGGGGGTAGGTAGTCGAGGAGCGTGCCGAGCCCCCCGGCGTGGAAGCCGGGGAGGAGCGCCTCCATGCCGAAGAACGGGGTGCCGGCGTCGATCGCGTCGAGCACCTCGCGCACCCGCGAGGTGGGGCGGTTCACGCGCTCGGCCGCCTCGCGCACCGCCGCCTTGGCCGCCTCCTTCCCCTCGTCGGAGAAGAGCGCCTCGCGCGCCGGGGAGAGGAGCACCTCCGCCACGTCGCCCTCGCTGCGCTGGGTCTGCGGGTCGAAGGCGCGGCAGCTCTCGATCTCGTCGCCGAAGAACTCGAGCCGCACGGGCGCCGCGTCGGCCGGGCTCCACAGGTCGACGATGCCGCCGCGGACGGCGAACGTGCCGGGATCCTCGACGAGGGGCGTGCGGGTGAAGCCGAGCAGCACGAGCTTCGCGGCGAGCGCCTCGCGCTCGATCGAGACGCCCTTGCCGAGGAGGTCCGCCCCCGCCTCGAACACGCGCCGCGGCACCATGCGCCGCGCGAGCGCGCGCGCCGAGACCACCACCGCTCGGATCGGCGCGAAGGCGAGCGCAGGGGCAGCCGGCTGAGGCTGCCCCGGAGCGAGCGGGGGTCTGGGGGGCGCGGCTTCATCGAGCCCCCCAGCACCAAAGAGATGCAGACGCGCGAGCGCGGAGAGCCGCTCCATCTCCACGCCGCGGTCCGGCGACAGATCGTCGTAGGGCAGCACCGCGTCGGACGGGACGCGCACGACGGCGTCCCGCCCGAGGAAGAAGGCGAGGTCCCGCGCGAGCCCGTCCGCGTCCTCCTCATCGGGTGCGACCGCGAGGACCGCGCGCGCCCGGGCGGGGCCCGGCGCGAGGAGCTCCCGCACGAGGTATCCGCGGGCGGCGCCGGCGACGCCCACCACGTCGGCGCGCCGCTGGGTCTCGAGGGCGCGGCGAACGCGGGCGCGCGCGTCGGTCGGGGCAGTCTCGTCTGAGGAAGGCTTCGTCGTGATCACGGCGATCGGCTCGGGGGCGGCATCTTACTTGCGACGCCGCCTGGGGGCGCGCGCGTTTCATGCCCGCTCGGGACGCGGTCGAAAAGAAGAGGCGCCGGGCTCAACGGACGACCTTCGCCGTGCTCGCGCCGCCGCAGTCGCTCGCCCCCGTGGGGAGCGTTCGCGACTTCGGGGGAGCGTTCACGCCGATCCTCGCCGTGCCCGACGCCTCGCCCTGATCCTAACTCCCCCCATCCCGCCGCGCCCGCTGCGCCACCTGCTTCCTTGATCGGCCTCTGGGGCACCGCTACACTCGGACCAGCCCTGGAACGCCGTAGAGGCACCCGTGCGGCCACCGATCCCCCGCTCCTCCATCGCTGCGGCCCTCGCGTCGCTCGCCCTCGCTGCGTGCGGCGGGGCGGAGCCTCGCCCGGCCGCTCGCGAGGACGCGGCGCCCATTCTCGCCACGCTCGCGAGCCCGCCGGGCGCCGGCTCTGAGCGTGTCCGGGCGGGCGACCTCGCGGGCGCCCGCGCGTCCTTCGAGGCGTCGCTCGCCCAGGATCCCGATCGCCTGGCCGCGCTCAACGACCTCGCGGTGAGCTACCTGCTCGAGGGGCACGCCGACGCGGCGCGCCGGCTGCTCGACGAGGTGGTCGCGAGCGGCAGGCCCCGGGAGCAGCAGGCGGCGCTCGTGAACCTCGGCGAGCTCTACGCCGCCGAGGGGTACGTCTCCGCCGCCGAGGCCTACCTCGAGACCGCGCGCGCCATCGATCCGGCGCGCCCCGAGCCCTGGTACGCGCTCGCGCTGCTCGCCGACGGACGCGGCGAGCAGGACGCCACGCGCGCCGCCCTCGCCGAGGCCCTGCGGCTCGACGACGGGGGTGCGGCGCGGGCAGCGTTCGCTTACGTCTACCCCGAGGAGCGCGTTCACCTCGAGGCGCTCGTCGCCCAGGCGTCGGGCGATCGAGCGCTCGCGGGCGCGCGCTGGCGGGAGCTCTCCGGGAGCCGCTTCGCGGCCCTCGCCGCGGCGGCGGAGAGGCACCTCGCCGGCGAGTAGGCGGAGACCGATGCCGGGGCCCACAGGCGAGCTGGACAAACGCGAGCGCGAGATCCTCCGCGCGCTGGTCCAGGACTACATCCAGACCGGCGAGCCGGTCGCGAGCCAGCCGCTCCTCGCACGCCACGAGCTCGACTGCTCTCCCGCCACGGTGCGGTCGGTGATGGGCGATCTCGAGGAGCTCGGCTTCCTCGAGAAGCCGCACGCCTCCTCCGGGCGGATCCCCACCGAGCGCGGCTACCGGCTCTACGTCGACTCGCTCCTCAAGATGCGCCCGCCCTCGGCGCAGGACCGCGACCGCATCGAGCGGCTCGCCCACGCCGCGAACGACGTGGGCCAGCTCCTCGAGAGCACCGCCGACCTGCTCCACTCGCTCTCGCACCACGCCGGCGTGGTCACGACGCCGCGGCCTCGGGTCGATCCCGTCCGCCAGGTGGAGTTCGTGCGGCTGCGCGAGAACCGGGTGCTCGCCGTGTTCGTCTCCGAGGCGGGGATCGTCACGAACAAGCTCGTGCAGCTCGAGTTCCCCATGGCGGCGGCGGACCTCGAGCGCGCCGCGCACTACCTGAACGAGAAGATCCAGGCGCTCGCGGCCGCGGCGGAGACGCTCCCGGCGGTGCGCGAGCAGATCCTCTCCGACATGCGCGCCGACCAGAGCGCGCTGCACGACCTCCTCCAGAAGGCGCTCTCGCTCGCGGAGCAGTCCTTCGCGCCGAACGAGGAGCGGGTGCTCGTCGACGGCGAGGAGAGCTTCCTCGACGCGCCGGAGTTCGCGAACGTGCGCAAGGCGCGGGCGCTGCTCAAGGCGTTCGCCGAGAAGGACCGCATCCTGCGGGTGCTCGACCGCGTGCTCACCTCGCAGGAGGTGCAGATCTTCATCGGCGCGGAGAGCGAGTTCGCGGCGGTGCCGGACGTCTCGGTCATCGCGGCGCCCTACGGGCGCGGCGATCACGTGCTCGGCACGCTCGCGGTGGTGGGCCCCACGCGCATGAACTACGCGCGCGTCATACCGCTCGTGGATCTCACCGCGCGCCACATCTCGCGCGCCCTCGCGGCCCTGTCGGACGGGTAGCGGGAGCGGCGTACACGGACCGCGGGCCGGGCGCGCTCCGTCGCCGCGCGATCCTTGTTCCGCCCGTCGGGCCCGTGCCATGATGGCCGCGAGCGCGCGCGCGCGGCGCGAGGCGTGCCGCGGCGTCGCTCGCCCCTTCGAACCCCCGATCGCGAGCGATGGCCGACACCCACGACAAAGGTGCCTTCCGGGCGGACATCCCCCTCGACGCGGTCGAGGAGGCGCTCCGCTCCGTCGAGCGGATCTCGGGCGGCGAGCCCCAGGCCGAGGCGGTGCCGCTCGAGGTGGAGGGCGCGCCCGCCGCCGCCGAGCCGGGCGAGGTCGAGCGGCTCCGGGCCGAGCTCGAGCTCTCCCAGGCGAAGGGGCGGGAGGTGCTCGACAAGCTCCGGGCCGAGCACGAGAAGCTGCTCCGCGCCGCCGCCGACCTCGAGAACTACAAGAAGCGCGCGGCGCGGGAGCGCGACGAGGTGCAGCGCTTCGGGATCGAGCGGGTGGTGAAGGACGTGCTGCCCGTGCTCGACGGGCTCGACCGCGCGCTCGCCGCGGCGACGGAGGACGACGCGCTCGCCAAGGGCGTGCGGCTCGTGCGGACCAGCTTCGAGCAGGCGCTCGCGAGGCACGGCGTGAGCGCCTTCAGCGCCATGGGCGAGCGCTTCGATCCGGCCGTGCACGAGGCGCTGCTGCAGGTGCCCACCGACGCCTCGCCGCCGGGGACGGTGGTCCTCGAGCACGCGCGCGGCTTCAAGCTCCACGACCGGCTCGTCCGGCCGGCCATGGTGGGCGTGGCGATCGCCGCGCCGCCCCCGGCCGCGGGTCCGAAGGAAGGGTGATCGATCGATGGGGAAGGTGATCGGCATCGACCTCGGCACGACGAACTCCTGCGTCGCGGTGATGGAGGGCGGCGACGCCGTCGTCATCCCGAACAGCGAGGGCTCGCGCACGACGCCGTCGATGGTCGCGTTCACGGAGGGCGGCGAGCGGCTCGTCGGCCAGATCGCGAAGCGGCAGGCCATCACCAACCCCGAGTCGACGGTGTACGTCGTGAAGCGGCTCATCGGCCGCAAGTTCCAGGATCCCGAGGTGGCGCGCTCGGCGGGGCTCGTGCCGTACCGGATCGTGGCGGCCGGCAACGGCGACGCCTGGGTGGAGGCGAGCGGCAGGTCCTTCTCGCCCGCCGAGATCTCCGCGATGGTCCTCGCGAAGATGAAGCAGACCGCGGAGGACTACCTCGGCGAGGCGGTCACCGAGGCGATCGTCACCTGCCCGGCCTACTTCAACGACGCCCAGCGCCAGGCCACGAAGGACGGCGGCCGCATCGCGGGCCTCGACGTGCTCCGCATCATCAACGAGCCCACCGCCGCCGCCCTCGCCTACGGCATCGACAAGCAGAAGGCGGGCGCCACCGAGCGGGTGGCGGTGTACGACCTCGGCGGCGGCACCTTCGACATCACCGTCCTCGAGCTCAACCTCGGCGTGTTCGAGGTGAAGGCGACGAACGGCGACACCTTCCTCGGCGGCGAGGACTTCGACCAGCGGCTCATCGACTGGCTCTCGCGGCGCTTCCGCGAGCAGACCGGCATCGACCTCACGCGCGACCGGATGGCGCTGCAGCGCCTCAAGGAGGCCGCGGAGCGGGCGAAGCACGAGCTCTCGAGCGCGACCGAGACGGAGGTGAACCTCCCGTTCATCACCGCCGACGCGAGCGGCCCGAAGCACCTCGCCGAGACCCTCGACCGCGCCACGCTCGAGGAGCTGTGCGGCGATCTCATCGAGCGGACGCTCGAGCCGTGCCGCACCGCCCTCAAGGACGCGGGCGTCACCGTCCAGCAGATCGACACGGTCATCCTGGTCGGCGGCATGACCCGCATGCCGAAGGTGCAGGAGGTCGTGAAGCGCTTCTTCGGCAAGGAGCCGCACAAGGGCGTGAACCCGGACGAGGTCGTCGCGGTCGGGGCGGCGATCCAGGGCGGCGTCCTCAAGGGCGAGGTGAAGGACGTCCTCCTCCTCGACGTGACGCCGCTCTCGCTCGGCGTCGAGACCGCCGGCGGCGTGTTCACGAAGATCATCGACAAGAACACCACCGTCCCCTGCAAGAAGTCGCAGGTGTTCTCCACCGCGGTCGACAACCAGCCCCTCGTCTCCGTCCACGTGCTGCAGGGCGAGCGCGGCATGGCCGCCGACGACAAGACCCTCGCGCGCTTCGAGCTCGTGGGCATCCCGCCCGCGCCCCGCGGCGTGCCGCAGATCGAGGTCACCTTCGACATCGACGCGAACGGGATCGTGCACGTATCGGCGAAGGACCTCGGCACCGGCAAGCAGCAGCAGATCCGCATCACCGGCTCCTCCGGCCTCAGCGAGGAGGAGATCCAGCGGATGATCCGCGACGCCGAGGCGAACCGCGCGGACGACGTGGTGAAGAAGGAGCTCGCGGACCTAAAGAACAACGCCGAGGGGCTCATCTACACGACCGAGAAGAGCCTCGAGGAGTACGCGAGCGCCCTCGCCGAGGGCGACCTCGCCGAGATCCGCGCCGACCTCGACGCGCTCAAGGCGACGCTCGAGGGCGGCGACGCCGCCGCCGTGAAGGAGGCGCTCGGCCGGCTCGAGGGCAGCGCCTACCGCATCGCGGACGCGATCTACGCGCAGCAGGGGGGCGGCAGCTAGCCGCTCCGCCGAGCGTCGCCCGGAGCCCCCGGGACGCGAGGCGGCGCGCCCCGTAGCGCGCCGGCGGGCGAGATCGGCCGGGCCGAATTGTCAGCCCCGCCGCGTGCGTTATATTGCCGCCGGCGCGGGTGGTCCGCTGCGGAAGGGCGCGAAAACACGTGGATAAGCGAGACTACTACGATGTCCTCGGCGTCGAGCGCGCCGCGGACGAGCAGGCGATCAAGACCGCGTACCGGAGGCTCGCCCACAAGCTCCACCCGGACAAGAACCCGGGCGACAAGCACGCCGAGGAGCAGTTCAAGGAGGCGTCCGAGGCCTACTCGGTCCTCTCGGATCCCGACAAGCGGGCCCGCTACGACCGGTTCGGGCACACGAACGGCGGCATGCCCGGCGCGGAGGGGTTCCCCTTCGGCGGCGGCGCCAGCATCAACGACATCTTCGGCGACATCTTCGGGGAGATGTTCGGCGGGGGCGCGGGCGGGCGGCGGCAGCGCCAGCGCACCCGGGGCTCGGACCTCCGCTACCACCTCGAGATCGGCTTCGAGGAGGCGGCGTTCGGCACGGTCGCCCGCATCACCATCCCGCGCCCGAAGGCGTGCGAGACCTGCCACGGCTCCGGCGCGAAGCCGGGCACCGGCCCGAAGACCTGCCCGACCTGCGGCGGCGCCGGCGAGATCCGCCTCACCCAGGGCTTCTTCTCTATCGCCCGCACCTGCCACCACTGCCAGGGCTCGGGCCGCGTCATCGTCGACAAGTGCCCGGCCTGCGCCGGGCAGGGCGCGCTGCGCGAGGAGGCGACCGTCGAGGTGAAGGTCCCGCCGGGCGTGGACACCGGCACGCGCCTCAAGCTCTCCGGCGAGGGCGAGCCCGCGCCGGTCGCGGGCGGCAGCCCCGGCGATCTCTACGTCGTGCTGCAGGTGCGCGATCACCCGATCTTCTCGCGCGAGGACACCGAGGTCCTCTGCGAGATGCCGATCTCCTTCACGCAGGCGGCGCTCGGCGCGACCATCGACGTCCCCACCCTCGACGGGCCGGCGAAGCTCAAGGTCCCGGCCGGCACGCAGAGCGGGAAGGTGTTCCGCCTGAAGGGGAAGGGGATCCCCGCCCTGTCCGGCGGCGGGCGCGGCGACGAGCACGTGCGGCTCCTCGTCGAGACCCCGACCCACCTCACCAAGGAGCAGCGCGAGCTGCTCGAGCGCTTCGCCGCGATCTCGGGCGAGGACACGCACCCCCAGGCGCGCAGCTTCTGGCAGAAGGTCGGCGATCTCCTGCGCGACGCGAAGGGGTAACTTTCCAAGGCGCACGAGCCCGGAGCCGAGGCGGGTACCCGCAGCGACGCGCGCCTAGGCGCTCCTCCGACGGGAGCCGCGCCCAGCGGCGCCTGGCAGTGCGCCGCAGGCGCAAGGAGCGAGGACGCCCGCCGCAGGCCCGGGATCGTGCGCCGAGCCGGGGGAATCTGTTCCCACCCTGCGGGTTCCGCAGTAGATCGGGGTTCCCATGCGCTTCGTCGCCCGGAAGGTGCTCGCTTTCCTGTTCCTCGCCCTCGCTGCCTGCCCGAAGCGGGTGGTGGTGAACGGGCAGGAGATGTCGGTCGAGGACGCGGACACGCTCGCGCGCCGCGACCTCGAGGGCGTGCGCGCCGAGGGGAAGGGGCTGCCGCCCGCCGAGGCCGCCGCGCGGCTGGAGGCGTTCGCGGCGCGCTACCGCGGCGTGCCGGCCGGGGGCGACGCGCTGCACGAGGCCGCCGAGCTGCGGCGCGCGGCGGGCGAG
>NZ_JALCZB010000029.1:0-49997 GCF_022690745.1 Anaeromyxobacter sp. SG64
CGGCGCGGACGGCCTTGCCCGTCGCCGACGCGGCGCGGCTCGCGGCGGTGCGGGCCTTGCCGCGCGCGGTCTTCACCGCGCGGCCCGTCTTCTTCTCCGCGGCCTCGAGCGCCGCGACCAGCTCGCCCTTGGTCTTCCTGGACTGGCCCGGACCCAGCACCTTCCGGGCGAGCTCGCGCAAGCTCTCGACGGTCATCTTCCTGAAGTCGGCCATGGCAGTGTTCGAGAGAAATCCGGGTTGGCCGCGGTCCGCAAGGGGTTTCCCGGGTCGGCAGCGCGCGGGCGGCGGCGTTCGCGTCGCGTGTCCCCCCTGCGCGGGGCTGGGCCGGCCGTCCGCCTCTGCTACGCTCGAATCTCGCAACGGTGGGGGCCTCATGCACCGTCGGGCAACGTCGACCACGAGGGGACTCGAGCCGTGCGCGAGGTGCGGCGGCGCGCACCCCGCGGATGCGTCCTGCTCGTCTCCCCTGCCGACGCTCGCCTTCGGCGGTGGATCCGGCCCGGCGCGGGCGCCCGCGGCGCAGGTCGCGGCGGTCGATCCGCTCCTGGGGACGCAGGTTGGCAGCTTTAGGATCTCGAGGCTCCTCGGCCGCGGCGGGATGGGCACCGTGTACCTCGCCGAGCATCCCGTGATCGGCAGCCGCGTCGCGGTGAAGTTCCTGCACGAGGCGATGTCGGCGGACGCGCAGGTCGTCTCGCGCTTCTACGACGAGGCGCGGGCGGTGAACCTCATCGGGCACGAGAACATCGTCGGCATCTACGACCTCTCGGTGCTCCCGCCGGGTCGCTTCTACTACGTGATGGAGCTCCTCGACGGCGAGACGCTCGCCGAGCGGGTCCGCGGAGGTCCGCTCGACCCCGCGACCGCCCTCGACGTCCTCCTGCAGCTCTGCGACGCGCTCCAGTGCGCGCACGAGCGGGGCGTCGTCCACCGCGACCTGAAGCCCGAGAACGTCTTCCTCGTGAACCGCCGCGGCCGCCGGAACTTCGTCAAGCTCGTCGACTTCGGCATCGCGAAGCTGCGCGGCGCCCGCGTCGCCGGCCGCACCGAGGCGGGGTTGATCGTCGGGACCCCCGAGTACATGGCGCCCGAGCAGTGCGAGGACGGTCCGATCGACGCGCGGACGGACGTCTATGCGCTGGGCGTCATCGCCTTCGAGCTCGCCACCGGGCGTCTCCCCTTCGCGGGGAGGAGCCTCGCGGCGCTCCTCCTCGCGCACCTCGAGGCGGTCCCCCCCCGCCCATCCGAGCTCGCCCCGGTCGCCCCGGCGCTCGAGCGGGCCATCCTCCGCGCCCTCGAGAAGGACCCCGATGCTCGCTTCGCGGACATGGCCACGTTCGCCGCCGCGCTCCGCGAGGCGCGCGCGGAGCTCCCGGCTCGCACGCCCTCCCCGGCTCCCGCCGCGGGCGCGGCACCGGTCCCGCGCGGTGCGGACGCCGCCCGGGAGGCCGCCGTCGAGGCGGAGGTGTGCGCCGGAGGCGCCCCCCCGGTGCGCCTCGCCGTCCGCGAGCTCACCCGGAGCGGCGCCTTCCTCCGCGGCGACGCGGCGCTCCCGCCGCTCCTCTCGCGGCTCCGGCTCACCCTCGCGCACCCCTCGCTGCGCGCGCCGCTCGGGCTGTCCGCCGAGGTGGTGCGCCACGTGTCCGCCGCCGAGGCCGCCGCCTGGCGGATGGACCCCGGCTTCGCGGTGCAGTTCGTGGACCTCGCGCCCGCGGACCGCGCCGCGCTCGCGACGCTCGCCGACACCCAGCGCCGCGCGACCCCGCCGCCGGCGGCGGGTCCCACGGGGGAGCCGCTCCTGCGCGCCCTCGAGGCCCGCGCCTCCGCGAGCCACTACGCGTTCCTCGCCGTGCCGCTCGACGCGGAGTTCGCCGACGTGCGGCGCGCCGCCCGGGGGCTGCGGGAGTCGCTCGAGGCGCTCCGGCTCCGGCCGCTCGCGGCCGATCACCCGGCCCGGGCGACCGCGCTCCTCGTACGCCTCGAGGCGGCGCAGGCGGCGCTCGCGACCCCCGCGGCCCGCCTCGCCCACGACGCCGAGCGCGGCAACGCCCTCGGCGTCTCGCGCTGCCTCGCCGCGGGCGTCCCCCGCGCCCTGCTCGAGTCGCGGCGGGCGGAGCTCCTCCGGGCGGCGCCCGCGCGCGGCGCCGAGGCGAGCCGCCAGCGCGCGCGCGCCGAGGTCGCCCGCAAGCTCGGGAACGCGGCCGCCGCCCTCGCAGCGTACGAGGCCGCGCTCGCGGCGGATCCACTCGACGTGGAGACCCTCGAGGCCTGCCTCGCCCTCCGCCGCGGGCCGAATGGCCCCGCCGCCCGCTGAGGGAGGCCCCCGCCGCGGGCTGAATAGACGATCCGAGCGCAGCGTCCAGGTCAGCGGGCCGCTCTTCGCCTACAATCGCCCGCCGATGACCGCGCTCGTCCCCGCCCTGCTGGCGCTCGCCCTCGGGCAGGCCGCCGCTGCCCCGGCCGCGCCGGAGCCCCCGCCGATCGCCGCCCCGGCGGTCGACGCGCCCGAGCCCGACCTCTCGCCCCTCCCGCGGCGCTACACCATCGAGCGGGTGGTCGTCTCCGGGCTGCACCACGCGCGCGAGCCGGAGGTGCGCCGCCACCTGCTCGTCACGGAGGGCGACCTGCTCGACGAGGAGCGCGTGCTCCTGTCGCGGCTGCGGCTCCTCCAGCTCGGCTGGTTCTCCAAGGTCGAGACGCGGGTCGAGCGCGGGAGCGAGCGCGGCCTCGTGGTGCTCGTGGTCGAGGTGGTCGAGCGGAACACGCTCCTCGTCACGGATCTCGTCCTGGGGTCGACGGGGCCGCAGCCCATCTACGGCGGCCTCGGCCTCTCGCAGCAGAACTTCCTCGGCCGGGGCTTCGGCCTCTCGGGCGCGTTCGTCTACGGCGGCTCGCCCGCGGGCCGGCCGCAGGATCCCGGCCGCTTCGCGGTGCGAGGCAGCTTCTTCGCGCCCGACCTGCCGCTCGCCCGCCGCGGGGCGCGGGGCGAGCGCGGCCTCGTCCTCGGCGCGACCGTCCTCTTCGTGCGCGGGGAGGAGCTCGCCTGCGGCGACCCGGACTGCGACGCCTTCTCGGACGACTTCGGCGCGGCGCCGCGGCTCCGCTACCAGCGCGCCTCGTTCGAGGGCACCATCGGCATCCGCCCCGGCGCCTTCGAGCGGCTCCTCGCGAGCTACCGGTACGAGGCCCTCCGGGAGCTCTCCGCCGGGGGCACGCCGGCCGCGCCCGAGAACCTGCCGGCGCTCCGGCCCGGCCGCTCGCGCCTCTCGGCGCTGACGGGGACCTACGAGATCGACACGCGCGACGACTTCTTCCTGCCGCGCGAGGGCCTCCGCGGCCTCGCCCAGGTGACGTTCGGCTCGCGCGTGCTCGGCGGCGACTACGAGTACAGCCGCTACCTCCTCCAGCTCGAGACGGCGTTCGGGCTCCTCGACCTCCCCCTCCGCCTCCAGGCGACGCTGGGCGCCGCGCAGGGCGGCGCGCCGTTCTTCGAGCGCTTCTACCCGGCGGACCTCGCCTACTTCGCCGTGGGTCCCGCCCTGGCGCGCTCGCTCGAGCTCAACTTCTCGACCGACTCGCGCTACGACGCGTTCGTCGCCATGGGCGGCCTCGAGTACGCCGTGCCGCTCTGGCAGCGGCAGGCCTTCTTCCGGCGCGGCTACCTCGCGCTCGGCGCGCGCGGCGTCTACTCCTCCCAGGTGCTCGGCGGCGCGCGGACCCGCTTCTCCCGCACCCCCGTCTCGGCCGAGCTCGCGCTCCGCCTCGACACGCCCGTCGGCGTCTTCAACGCGTCGCTCGGCTACGCGGTGGACAACCTGCTGTGACGCGCGCTCCCCGCAGGACCGGCCGCGCCGTGCGCCACCTCCTCGCCGCCCTCGGCGCCGCGGCCGCGCTGGGCGCCGTGGCCGCCGGCCCGCCCGAGCCGCTCGCCGCCCGGGTCGCTCCGCGCGCCGGCCGCGTCGAGGCGAGCCTCGATCTCTCCGCCGCGTTCCCGGCCGCGACCGAGCGCGACTTCGGCAACGGGCTCACGAACGTCGTCGCGATCTACGTCTCGGTCGTGCCCGACGGGTCCCGCGCGCCGGCCGCGCTCTACGGGCGGGTCGTGGAGATCCTCTTCGACGTCTGGGAGGAGACGTACGCGGTGACGGTGAAGGACCCGCGCGCGCCCCAGGGCGTGCACTACGTGCTGCCGGACTTCGCGGCGCTGCGCCGGTTCCTCTCCGAGGCGCGCGGCGTCGACCTGGGTCCGGTGCAGGCGCTGCCCGGGGCGCCCTACCACCTCGAGGCGCGCGTCGAGGTGAACCCCGTCTCGCGCGAGCAGCTCCAGCGCACGCGCGAGTACATCGCGAACCCCGCCGCCGGCACCCGCACCTCGGGCGGGACGCGCAGCGTGCTCGGCGCCGTCGCGAGCTTCCTCCTGCGCGAGCCCGATCCCGGCAGCGACGTGCACCTCTTCCGCTCGCGCTCGTTCGCGCCGGGCGCCGCGGCGTCGGGGGCGGGGCGGTGAGCGGCGCGCCCTCCCTCGTCCGCCGCGCGGCCGGCGCGCTCCGCGTCTCCCGGTTCGAGGCGAAGATCGCGGTCGCCCTCGTGGTCTCGGCGACGCTGCCGCTCCTCGGCGCGCTCCTCCTCGCCGGGAAGCTCGCCGAGGAGAACCTCGCGCTCGGCCTCGACCCCCGCGTGGTGGAGCGGCTCGAGGCGGTGCCCGCGCTGTACGGCGACCTCTTCCAGGCCCGCAAGCAGCTCTACGCCGAGCAGGCGCGCGCGCTCGCGCGCGGGCTCCCCAGGGACCGCGGGCGGACGCACGCGTATCTCGAGTCGGCGCTCGCGAAGACGCCGCGGCTCCGGCGCGTGTCGCTCCACGCCGCGGACGGCGCGGTCGTCGCCGAGGCCGAGACGCAGGCGGAGAACCCCGAGGGCGAGTGGCGGGAGGCGCCGGCGCGGGTGGCGCTCCCCGGCGGCGGACGCCTCGACTGCACGTTCGCCATCGAGGCGCGCTACTTCGCCGAGCTCGGCGAGGCGCGCGAGGTGGGCGAGCTCGTCCAGGGCGTGGACGCGCTCCGCTCGGAGATCCGGCGCAGCTACGTGCGCGCCTTCGCGCTCCTCCTCGTCGCGTGGGCGGCGGGGGCGGCCGCGATCGGCATCCTGCTCGCGCGCCGCACCACCCGGCGGGTCACGCGGCTCGTCGGGGCGGTCCGCCAGCTCGCCTCGGGCGACCTCTCGGTCCAGGTCGATCCCGGGCGGGCGAACGACGAGGTCGCCGGCCTCGCCCGCGCGTTCAACGCCATGGTCCGCGAGGTGCGGGAGAGCCGCGACCGGATCGTCTACCTCGAGAAGATCTCGGGCTGGCAGGACGTCGCGCGCCGGCTCGCCCACGAGATCAAGAACCCGCTGACGCCGATGAAGCTCGCGTTCCAGCAGCTCGAGGCGCGCTGGAAGGCAACCCGGGTCCGGGACCCCGACTTCGGCAAGCTGCTCGGCGAGGCGGGCGAGATCGTGCGCGAGGAGATCGGCACGCTGCAGCGGCTCGTGGACGAGTTCTCGGCGTTCGCGAAGCTCCCGGAGGTGCGGTCCGAGCCGTCGGAGCTCGGCGCGTTCGTGAAGGAGTTCCTCCGCACGAGCAAGCAGCTCGGGGCGGCCGCCGAGCTGTCCGTCGTGAAGGCGAGCGGCCCCTGCCCGGTCGCGCTCGACCGCCAGCTCATGCGCCGGGTGCTCACGAACCTCTGCCAGAACGCGATCGACGCGGCGCGCCCGGCGCGCGCCCGGATCCACCTCGGCATCGCGCGCACGCGCGAGCGCGCCGTGCTCACCGTCGCGGACGAGGGGCCCGGCATCGACCGGGACCTCTGGGACCGGATCTTCGATCCGTACTTCACGACGAAGGGGGTCGGCGGGACCGGCCTCGGCCTCGCGATCGTGAAGAAGATCGTCCTCCAGCACGGCGGCGAGATCCAGGTCGGCGATCGCCCGGGCGGCGGCGCGTCCTTCACCATCGCCCTGCCGCTCGCGCCCGAGGCGCAGCGGGCCGCCTGACGGTCCGCGGCGGGCCCGGGCCCGGCGTCGCCCCCCGCGGGCGGCGCGGAGCCCGGCCGGGCCCGGGTCCCCGCTGCGACGGCGGGTTCAGCTCGAGCGCGCAACGCTGTAGCATCCGCCGCCATGGCATACGATCTCGACGGCAAGGTCGCGCTGGTCACGGGCGCGACGGCGGGGTTCGGAGCGGCGTGCGCGGAGGCGCTCCTCCGCGCGGGCGCGCGGGTGGTCGCGACGGGGCGGCGCGAGGACCGGCTCGAGGCGCTCGCCGCCAGGGGCGGCGGCCGGGTCCACCCGCTCGTGCTCGACGTGCGCGACCGGGGCGCGGTCGAGGCGGCGATCTCCGGCCTCCCCCCGGGGTTCGCGGCGATCGACGTGCTCGTCAACAACGCGGGGCTGGCGCTCGGGCTCGAGCCCGCCCAGCGCGCGTCGCTCGACGAGTGGGAGACGATGATCGCGACGAACTGCACCGGCCTCGTGACGGTGACGCGCGCGGTGCTGCCCGGGATGGTCGAGCGGAACCGCGGGCACGTCGTGAACCTCGGGTCCGTCGCGGGGAGCTACCCGTACCCGGGCGGCAACGTCTACGGCGCGACGAAGGCGTTCGTGCGGCAGTTCTCGCTCAACCTGCGCGCCGACCTCCTCGGCACGGCCATCCGGGTGACGTCGATCGAGCCCGGGATGGCGGAGACGGAGTTCTCGCTCGTGCGGTTCGGCGGCGACGCCGAGCGCGCGAAGAAGGTCTACGAGGGCGTGACCCCGCTCTCGGGCGAGGACGTGGCGGACGCGATCGTCTGGTGCGTGACGCGTCCCGCCCACGTGAACGTGAACGCGCTCGAGCTCATGCCCGTGCAGCAGGCGTTCGCGCCGTTCGCGGTGAGCCGCAAGTGAGCCTCACCGAGACGCGCGGCGCCGCCGGCCCGTGGGGAGCGGCGGCGCCGTCGAGGCCTCGATCGCCGCGCTACTCCGTCGCCTCGGCCCCCATCGTCGCCGGGTAGCCGATCTCGTCGGCGAGCGGCTGCAGCTCGCGGCGGAGCTTCTCCAGCGCACGGATCTCGAGCTGGCGCGCGCGTTCGCGAGAGAAGCCGAAGTGCTGGCCGAGATCCCGCAGCGTCTCCTTGCCGTCGCCCATGATGCGGGCCTCGACGATGTGGCGCTCGCGCGGGTCGAGGCGGCCCATCGCCTCGCTCACGCGCCGGTTGACGATCGCGTCCTCCTCGACGCGGGCGAGCTCCTCGTCCTGAGGATCCGCGTCGGCCGGGGTGAACTCGAGGTGCGTGCTCGTCCCGTCGGCGACCGGGGCGTCGAGCGAGAGATCGCGCCCCTCCATCCGCTGCTGCATCTCGATGACGTCGCTCGCCCGGACGCGGAGCTTCTTCGCGACGAGGTTCACGTCGATGCCCTCGGACTCGAGCCCGGCGCCCGGCGTCACGCGCTCGATCTCGTGGCGGGTGCGGGCGAGCGAGAAGAAGAGCTTCCGCTGCGCCTGCGTGGTCCCGATCTTCACGAGCGACCAGGACTTCAGGATGTGGTTCTGGATGTACGCCCGGATCCACCAGACCGCGTACGAGATGAGCCGGATCTCCTTGTCCGGATCGAACTTCTGCACCGCCTTCATGAGGCCGATGTTGCCCTCCTGGATGAGGTCGGCCATCCGCAGCCCGTAGGAGCGGTACTCGAAGGCCACCTTGACGACGAAGCGGAGGTTCGCCTCCACGAGCCGGTGGGCGGCGCGCGTCTTCCCCTCGTCCCGGTACTCGCGGGCCAGGCGACGCTCCTCTTCCACGGTGAGGAGCGCGACCTTGTTGATCTCGCGGAGGTACTGGTCGAGGGTGCTGCTCGCGCCGGTCGTTCGATTCATCGTTCCTGCCTCCTGGTGGCCTCGTGGTGATGTCGCGTCAGAGCCATCGAGCAATGGGCGTGCCGGGGAGGAGGTCCCCTGTTTCTGGCGCAAAACCGGGGGGTGCCGCGCCGCCGGAGCGGACGCAGACTGTAAGAACGAACGCAGTCGCCCGGTTCGAGATCGGTAACCGCGACAGGAGCGGCCATCCGCGGGCGCGAGGCCTCGCCGGTCACGGCGGCGCTCGCTCGTGCGCTCGTGCTCCAGGGAGCCAGAGCCTGCAGAAACGACGACCAGCGCCCGGGCGCCGGAGCGCCCGGCGAGCGGGCGAGCGACCGGTCTCGCGCAGAGGACGAACCTCATGGAGGGGTTCCGAGGGCAGCGGCGCGGCCGGTGAGCGAGCGGTACAGCTCGAGCGTCCGGTCCGCCATCCGCTTCGGGCTGAACCGCCGCGCGCGCGCCCGCGCGCGACCGGCGAGGAGCGCGCGCCGTCCGGGGTCGGCCGCGAGCGCGCCGATGGCCGCGGCGAGGGCGTCGTCCTCGCCCGGCGTGACGAACGCGGCCGCGCCCGCCCAGCTCTCGCGAAGGCTGGGAATGTCTCCGAGGACGAGCGCGCAGCCCGCGAGCGCCGCCTCGAGGACCGAGAGCCCGAACGGCTCGTACCGCGCCGGGTGCGCGAAGATGGCCGCCTCTCCCATCCATCGGGCGAGCTCCTCCTCCGGCAGGTGGCCGAGGAGCTTCGCGCCGCCACCGGCCTCCGGCACGCGGGGCGCCCGGGTCGCGCGCGCGGGCTCCTCGGTCTCGCCGGCGATCGCGACGCGCCAGGGGAGCCGGAGCCGCGGCGCGATGCGCACCAGCGCCGCCGCGTTCTTCGCCTCGTCCCACAGCCGTCCGGCGCCGAGGACCAGCTCCGCCTTCGCTCGCGGGCGGAAGCGCGCGGGGTCGCGGCCGCCGGGGATGACGGTCGGGCGCGGGATCGGGCCGTAGTGGCGGACGAGCGCCTCGGCCATCGCCGCGCTCGGCGCCGCGACCGCGTCGGCGCCGCGCAGCCCGGCAGCCACGACGTCGCGGTAGTGGTTCCACTCCGGAGGCGCGACCTCGTGCCGGACCGCCTCGAACCACGACAGCACGCAGGAGTGCCCCATGACGAGCTTCGGCGCGCGGAACGGGAGCGCCCCGTGCGCGAACGCGTTGGAGTGGACGACGTCGGGGCGCTCGCGCGCCTCGAGCTCGAGGAGCCAGCGGCCCGCGGCGCCGACGTCCTCCCAGGGGTCCTCCATCCACTCGAGCCGAAAGGCGCGCTCCTCGTGCACGAGGCCCGGGATGCCCGCGAGCGCCCGTCGCTGGTCGGGCGTGAGCAGGCGCCCTTCGGTGGCGAGCACCACGGCGACGCCCCGGGCGGCGAGCGCGCGCGAGAGCTCGACCGCGTAGGTGAACACGCCCCCGAGGGCGTCCGCGACGAGGAGGACCTTCATCGGCGCCCTGAGATCCGGTCGAGCACGACCTGCACTTCGACGATGCGTTCCATCTCCGGATCGTAGCGGCCGCCCTCCGCGAGCGCCCCGGCGAGATGCGCGACTCGGGTTCGAGTACTACGCCATCCGCCGGTCGCGGTCCCGCGCCGGCGCGCGCCCCCGCCGGTCGGGCAGTTGCCCGATGGCCGTCCGTCCGGTGCGGGAGCAGCTTGAGGGAGGCCCGGACATGGAGCGGGCCCCCCCATGGCGGACGAGATGCTCTGGCCGGGTCGGCCCCACCCCCTCGGCGCGACCTGCGACGACGAGGGCACGAACTTCGCGGTGTACGCGCGCGAGGCGGACGCGGTGGACCTCTGCCTCTTCGATCCCGCCGATCCCGCGCGCGAGCTGCGCCGCGTGCGGCTCACCGAGCGGACGGGGCACGTCTGGCACGGCTACCTGCCCGGCGTGAAGGCGGGGGCGCTGTACGGCTACCGCGCCCACGGCCCGTACGAGCCCGAGGTGGGCCTCCGCTACGACGGCGCGAAGCTGCTCGTGGATCCCTACGCCCGCGCGATCTCGGGCGAGGTCGATCTGGCGGGTCCGATCTTCGCCTACCGGCCCGACGCGCCCGAGCAGGACCTCGCCATGGACGACCGCGACAGCGCAGCGGCGGTCCCGCGCTCCGTCGTCGTGGGCGGGGGCTTCGACTGGGGCGACGATCGTCCGCCGCGCACCCCGCTGCACCGGAGCCTCATCTACGAGGTGCACGTGAAGGGCTTCACGGCGCGTCACCCCGAGGTCCCGCCCGAGCTGCGAGGCACCTACGCCGGGTTCGGCTCGCCGCCCGCCGTCGCCCACCTGCAGCGGCTCGGCGTGACCGCGGTCGAGCTGTTGCCGGTCCACGAGTACCTCGACGACCCCTTCCTGCACGCGAAGGGCCTCACGAACTACTGGGGCTACTCCACCCTCGGCTTCTTCGCGCCGGAGCAGCGGTACGCCCGCGGCAGCCGCGGCGAGCAGGTGACCGAGTTCCGCGAGATGGTGAAGGCGCTGCACGCCGCGGGGATCGAGGTGATCCTCGACGTCGTCTACAACCACACCTGCGAGGGGAACCACCTCGGCCCGACGCTCTCGCTGAAGGGGCTCGACAACCGCAGCTACTACCGGCTCGTCGACGAGTCGCCCCGCCACTACTGGGACGCGACCGGCTGCGGGAACTCGCTCGACACGACGAACCCGCAGACGCTGAAGCTCGTGATGGACTCGCTCCGCTACTGGGTCGAGGAGATGCACGTCGACGGCTTCCGCTTCGACCTCGCCGTCACGCTCGCCCGCGATCCCGAGCTCTTCGACGAGGCGTCGCGCTTCCTCGTCGCCGTCCACCAGGATCCGGTGCTCGAGCGGGTGAAGCTCATCTCCGAGCCGTGGGACCTCGGCCCGGACGGCTACAAGGTGGGCGCGTTCCCGGTGCGCTGGTCGGAGTGGAACGGCAAGTACCGCGACGTCGTGCGCCGCTTCTGGAAGGGGGACGAGGAGCTCGCGAGCGAGATGGGCTACCGCCTGACCGGCTCCGCCGACCTCTACGAGGGGGCCGGCCGGAAGATCTACGCGAGCGTGAACTTCGTCACCGCCCACGACGGCTTCACGCTGCGCGACCTCGTCAGCTTCGACCACAAGCACAACGAGGCGAACCTCGAGGAGAACCGGGACGGCGCCGACGACAACCACTCCTGGAACTGCGGGGCGGAGGGCGAGACGGACGACCCCGCCATCCTCGCCCTGCGCGACCGGCAGATGCGGAACCTCATGGCGACCCTGCTCGTGTCGCAGGGCGTCCCCATGATCGCCGCCGGCGACGAGCTGGGGAAGACGCAGGGGGGCAACAACAACGCGTACTGCCACGACGACGAGCTCTCCTGGCTCGACTGGAACCTCGACGAGCGCCGCCGCGCCTTCCTCGCCTTCGTGCGCAGGATGGTCAAGCTGCGGATGGAGCAGCCGGTGCTGCAGCGGCGCCGGTTCTTCCGCGGCGGCCACCCGTGGGACTCGTCGCTCAAGGACCTCGCCTGGTTCCGCCCCGACGGCTCGGAGATGACGGAGGAGGACTGGCAGAAGCCGTTCGCGAGGTCGGTCGCCTTCCTCCTCGGCGGCGACCAGATCGCGACGCCGGACGAGCGGGGCGAGCGGATCATGGGCGACTCCCTGCTCGTCCTCCTCAACGCCTGGCACGAGCCCGTCACCTACGTCCTGCCCGACGTGGACTGGGGGCAGGAGTGGCAGGTGCTCGTGGACACCGCCGGCGCGTCCGAGGAGAAGCACGAGCACGTGAAGGCGCGTGGCGCCGTGCCGGTCGAGGCGCGCTCCCTCGTGATCCTCTCCCGCCCGGCCGATCGCTGACGCGGCGCGCGGGGAAGGCGCTCCCGGCGGCGGCCGATTCGCGCGGCCGCCCCGGCCCGGCCTTATAATCCCCGCCCCATGGACGCGACGAAGCCGACCGTGCTCGTGGTGGACGACGAGCGCAACATCCGCCGCACGCTGCGCATGGTCCTCGAGGCGGAGGGCTACGCGGTCTCGGAGGCCGAGAGCGCGGAGGACGCGCTCAAGATCCTCGAGGGGGAGCCGGTCGATCTCGGCATCTTCGACATCCGCCTGCCCGGCATGGACGGGCTCGCCCTGCTCTCCCGCGCGCGCGAGCTGTGGCGGGACCTGCCGGTGGTGGTCATCAGCGGCCACGCCGACACGAGCGACGTGGTCGACGCGGTGAAGCGCGGCGCGACCGACTTCTTCTCGAAGCCGGTCGACCGCGACCGCGTGCTCGTCTCGGTGAAGAACGCGCTCGCCCGGCGCTCGCTGGAGGAGAAGGTCCAGGTCCTCGCCTCCCGGGAGCGGAAGTTCCAGGACGAGATGCTCGGCGAGAGCCCGGCCATGCGGAGGCTGCGCGAGGACATCGCCAAGGTCGCCCCGACGAGCGGCCGGGTGCTCGTCCTCGGCGAGTCCGGCACGGGCAAGGAGCTGGTCGCCGCGGAGATCCACCGGCAGTCGAAGCGGGCGCAGGGGCCGTTCGTCAAGGTCAACTGCGCGGCCATCCCCTCCGAGCTCATCGAGAGCGAGCTCTTCGGCCACGAGAAGGGCAGCTTCTCCGGAGCGGCGGCGCGGCGGCGCGGCCAGTTCGAGGTCGCCCACGGCGGGACCCTGTTCCTCGACGAGATCGGCGACATGAGCCTCTCGGCGCAGGCGAAGGTGCTGCGCGCGCTCCAGACAGGCGAGATCGTGCGGGTCGGCAGCGAGCGCGCCCTCACCGTGGACGTCCGCGTCATCGCCGCGACGAACAAGGATCTCGAGGCGGAGGTGCGCGAGGGGACGTTCCGCGAGGACCTGTTCTTCCGCCTGAACGTGGTGCCGCTCGTCTCGCCGCCGCTGCGCGACCGGCTCGAGGACGTGCCGCTCCTCGCCGAGCGGTTCTTCCAGCTCGCCGCGCGCGAGAACGGCACGCGCCCCAAGGCGATCGACCCCGAGGTGTACGACCGCCTGCGCGCCTACCGCTGGCCCGGCAACGTGCGCGAGCTCCGCAACGTCTGCGAGCGGATGGTGATCATGAGCGGCGACCGGATCACCGCCGCGGACGTGCCCGAGGCGGTCGGGCCGCGCCAGGCCGCCGCGCCCGCCGCCGGCGCGTCGGACCTGTCGCGCTACGGCGAGGTCCCGCTCCGCGAGCTCCGCGACCTCGTCGAGCGCGACTACATCCTGAAGAAGCTCGAGGAGCACGACTGGAACATCACGCAGGCCGCGCAGGCGCTCGGCGTCGAGCGCACGAACCTGCACAAGAAGATCAAGCAGCACGGGCTCTCGCGCGCGGGGCGGGGCGCGCCCCTGCCCGACCCGGACGGCGACGAGGGGTGACCCGCCCCATGCGCCCGGCCCACGCCATCCCCGGCCTCCCCCCCGCGGCGCCCCGGGCGCCCGAGTCGGAGGAGCGCCTCGCGCGCCTCGGGCGCCGCGCGCCGGACCGGCTCGACGAGGTGCTCGCGCTGTGCCGGCTCGCCGCCGATCCCGACCTCGCCCTCGCCGGCGTCGAGCGCTACGTGGACGGCGCGGGCGAGCTGCCCGCGGAGCGGGATCTGCTCGAGGCCCTCGTCCTCCTCGCCGGCTCGTCGCGCATGGTCCCGGCGCTCCTCGCGCGGGACCCGCGCCTCCTCCGCCGCGCCGCGCGCTCGCCGTTCCTCGGCCGCGAGCGCTCCGAGGCCGATCTGCGCCGGCTCCTCGCCCGCGCCGTGCGGAGGCTCGATCCGGACGACGTCGCGGGCCTCCTGCGCCTGCTCCGCGCGCTGCGCGCGCGCGAGATCGTCCGCATCGCCCTGCGCGATCTCCGGCGCGCCCGGGTCAAGGAGGTCACCGCGGAGCTCGCCTCGCTCGCGACCGCCTGCCTGGACGCGGCGATCCGGTTCCACGACCGGCGCCTGCGCGCGCGGCACGGGGCGCCCGCGGGGCTCGAGGACCGCGAGCCGGGCGCGGGCTTCTGCGCGATCGCCATGGGGAAGCTCGGCGCGCGCGAGCTCAACTTCTCCTCCGACGTGGACCTCGTCTACGTCTACGACCGGGACGGGCAGACGGGCGGCGAGCGGCCGGTGACGCACTTCGCCTACTTCGCGAAGCTCGCCGAGCTCGTGACCGAGGCGATCGCGAAGCCCACCGAGGACGGGTTCGTCTTCCGGGTGGACCTGAACCTCAGGCCCGACGGGCAGAACGGCCCCATCGTCAACAGCGTCCGCGCCGCGGAGCTCTACTACCAGTCGTTCGGCCGCACCTGGGAGCGCAACGCGCTCGTGAAGGCGCGCCCGGCGGCGGGCGATCTCGCGGTGGGGGACGAGCTCTTGCGCCAGCTCGAGCCGTTCGTGTGGCGGCGCAGCCTCGATCTCGACGTGCTCGCCGAGATCCAGGCGATGAAGGCGCGCATCGACGCGCGGGCCGGCGCGGAGGGGAAGGACGACCTGAAGCTCGGCAAGGGCGGCATCCGCGAGGCCGAGTTCTTCGTCTCCGCGCTCCAGCTGCTCCACGGCGGCCGGCCGGACGGGAAGGCGCTGCGCGAGCGCGCGGTCCTGCCCGCCCTCGATCGCCTCCTCTTCGCCGGCGTCGTGCCCGCGAAGGACGGCGACGTGCTCGCGGACGCGTACCTGTTCCTGCGCCGCGCCGAGCACCGCGTCCAGATGGTGGAGGGCGCCCAGACGCACCGGCTCCCGGCCGCGGGCGAGCGGCTCGGCCTCGCGCGCGGGATGGGCTACGCGACGGAGGAGGCGTTCGAGGCCGCCCTCGCGGCGCACCGCGAGCGGGTGGCGAAGCTCTTCGGCGGGCTCCTCGGGGCGGCGGCCGAGGAGGCGCCGCTCGACCCGGAGCTGGCGCTCCTCGCCGATCCCGACGTCGAGGCGGCGCGCCGGGCAGAGATCGCGTCGCGGCGCGGCCTCGTGGACCCCGATCGCGTCCTCGCCGCGATCGACGCCATGGCCCGGCGGCGCACGCCCTTCTCGCCCCACGGCGATCCCGCCGCTGCGGTCGCGCTCCTCTCCGACGCGCTCGGCACGCCCGATCCCGACCAGGCGCTCTCCCACCTCGCCGACTTCGCCGCCGCGCTCTCGAACCCCGAGCCGTACTTCCGCATGCTCGCCCAGCACCGGCGCGTCTCGCGGCTCCTGCTCGCGCTCTTCGGCACCTCCGACTTCCTGTCGAAGCGCTTCCTGCGCCACCCGGAGCTCATCGACATGCTGCTCCGGCAGGATCAGGTCCTGCTCGAGAAGGACGCGGCCCGCTTCCGCACCGACCTCGAGGAGCGGCTCGCCGCGCTCCCGTCCGACCTCGAGGCGGACGACCTCCTGGAGCGCCAGCTCGGCGAGCTCCGGCGCTTCAAGAACGAGGAGGTCCTGCGCATCGCGATCCACGACATCGCGGGCACGATCGACCTGCCCTCCATCGCGCGCCAGCTCTCGGACCTCGCCGAGGTCTGCCTCGAGCGCTGCCTGGAGCTCGCCGAGGGCGAGGCGCGCGCGAAGGGGATGCTGCCGCCCTCGCGGCTCTGCGTCGTCGGCATGGGCAAGCTCGGCGGGCGCGAGCTCGGCTACCACTCCGACCTCGACCTCGTGTTCCTCTACCGCGGCGGCGGCGGCGAGCACCACACCGCCTACGCCCGGCTCGCGCAGCGCTTCATGTCCTTCCTGCAGATGCCTCTCCGCGAGGGGCGCCTCTTCGCCATCGACACGCGGCTCCGCCCGTCCGGCAACCAGGGCGCGCTCGTCATCGGCACGGAGGGGTTCACGCGCTACCACATGGGCGAGGCGCTCCCGGGCGGCGGCGCGCGCGACGGCGCCGCCGGCGGGGTGCGCAGCCAGCTCTGGGAGCGGCAGGCGCTCCTCCGCGCGCGGCACGTGGCGGGCGATCCCGCGCCGTTCGCCGAGATCGAGGCCCAGGTGATCGTGCCGGCCGTGTACGGGCCCCGCGAGGATCGCGCCCAGCTCGCCGCCGAGATCCGTCGCATGCGGGAGCGGATGGAGAGCGAGCTCGCCAAGGAGGCCTCGCGAGGCAAGAACCCGAAGACCGGACACGGCGGCCTCGTGGACGTGGAGTTCGCCGCGCAGTTCCTCCAGCTCGCCCACGGCAACGCGCACCCCGAGATCCGCACCGGCTCCACGCCGGTCGCCCTCGAGCGGCTCCGGGCCGCGGGGCTGTTGCGCGAGGCGGAGTTCGAGGCGCTCGCGCGCGGCTACGAGTTCCTGCGAAGGGTCGAGCTCCGGCTCCGGATCGTCCACGACTTCGCGATCGACCACCTCCCCGAGAGCGGCCCGCCGCTCCACCAGCTCGCGCGCCGGCTCGGGTACTACGGCCCCGCGCCCGGCGACCGGTTCCTCGCGGACTACGCGCGCACCACCGGCGCGGTCCGCCAGGCGTTCGACGCCGTGGTGCGCTGACGGGGCCTGGGTAGGCCGTCCCGGCGGTTTTCGTCGCCGGAGGGGACTCGTCTACAATCCCCGCCGCCTTGCCCTCCGACGACGCCCTCGACGCGCTGCACCAGGACCTCCGGCCCTTCTGCGAGGCGGAGGCCGCGCTCGTCCGCGACGTGGTGTCGAGCTCGCCCTGGCTCTCCGAGCCGGACGAGGCCGCGCTCCGCTACGCGCTCAACCTGGCCCGCACCACGCTCGTCCGCGCTCCCGACGGCGGGGACGTGGACCTCTCCGGCCTCCTCGCGCCGTTCCGCGAGGACGTCCGGGCGCTCGCGCTGCCCGCCCTGCTCGGCAAGGGCGGCATCGACCGCGCCGCGGTCGCCCGCGTCGTCCCCGGCCTCTCGCTGCACGCGCGCGCCTGGCGCGGCCGCGCCGCGGCGGCCTTCGCCGGGCGGCTGCCGCCCGAGGCCATCGACCGCGAGGTCTGCGAGAAGGCGCTCGTGCTCGTGGCGGGCGGCGGGGGCGGCGTCGCCTGGTCCTATCTCGGCGCCTTCGCCCTCCTCGAGCAGTACGGCCTCGTGCCGCGGCTCCTCGCCGGCACGAGCATGGGCGCGGTGCTCCTCCTCTTCCGCGCGCGCCGCCTGCGGTGGCACCCGACGGACGTGGACGAGGCGATGCGCTCGCTCTCGTTCCGCTCGATCTTCCGCTTCCTCCAGACCGGCTCGCGCTACGGCCTGCCCGCGGCGATGCGGCTCTACCTGCGCGCCGCCATCGGCGAGTTCCTGCGCGGCCCCGACGGCCACCCGCTCACGCTCGGCCAGCTCGCCGTCCCGCTCGTGGTCGCGGTCACCGGCATCCGCAACGGCGCCCTCCCGCGCGACCCGAGCTACTACGAGCACCTCCTCGACCTGCACGGCCGCGAGGCCCGCCCGCACGTCGTGAAGCGGATGATGGCGGAGGTCTTCGAGGCGGTCGGAGAGCTCATCGTGCAGCGCGACCGCTTCGCCCGCCTCTACCTCGGCGGCGACGACGGGACCCGCTCGTTCGACGCCATCGACGCGGTCGGCTTCTCCTCCGCGCTGCCGGGCGTCATCCACTACGACGTGCTGCGCGACGACGAGCGCATGCACCGGCTCCTCGCGGAGCTCTTCGAGCGCCACGACCTGTTCCGGCTGGTCGACGGCGGGCTCGTGGACAACCTCCCCGCGCGCGAGGCGTGGGCCACCGTGCAGCGCGGCGCCATCGGCGCGCGGAACGCGTTCGTGCTGGCGCTCGAGGGCTTCGGGCCGAAGCTCACCCAGCCGCTCTGGTTCGGCCTCGAGCAGCTCGCCGCCCAGAACGTCGCGCGCAACCGGCCCTTCGTGCACCACCACCGCTCGTTCGCGCAGGTGCTCTCGCCGGTGGAGGTCGTGCCCTCCGAGCGCGCGCTCCAGCGGGCCATCCAGGCGGGCAAGGCCGAGCTCCACCCGGACATGCCGTTCATCGCGCGCATGTGCCGGCCCTTCCCCCCGCTCGCCGTCTGAGGGCTGCCCCCGCCGCGCGCGCCCGCCCCGGCCCTTGAAACGCCCCCCGCCGTCGGGCATGTTCGACCCCCACCACCACAGAAAGCGGGAAGGCCGGCATGATCAAGGCGGACAAGATCTGGCTCGACGGAAAGCTCGTCGCCTTCGAGGACGCGAAGGTCCACGCCCTCACCCACGCCCTGCACTACGGCATGGGCGTCTTCGAGGGCATCCGCGCGTATCGCGGCGCGGACGGTCGCCCGGCCGTGTTCCGGCTGCACGAGCACGTGCAGCGGCTCTTCGACTCCGCGCACATCGTGCTGATGGAGATCCCCTACTCGGTCGAGCAGGTCGAGCAGGCCTGCATCGAGACGCTCAAGGCGAACAAGCTCGACGCCGGCTACCTCCGGCCGCTCGCGTTCTTCGGCGCGGGGGCCATGGGCGTCGGCGCGGTGAACCCGGTCCAGGTCATGGTCGCCGCCTGGCCCTGGGGCGCCTACCTCTCCGAGGAGGGCCTGAAGCGCGGCATCCGCGCCAAGGTCTCCTCCTTCACGCGCATGCACGTCAACGTGAACCTGGTCCGCGCCAAGATCTCGGGCCAGTACGTGAACTCGTTCCTCGCCACCCGCGAGGCGGCCCTGAGCGGCTTCGACGAGGCGATCCTGCTCGACACCGAGGGGTACGTGGCCGAGGGCGCGGGCGAGAACATCTTCATCGTGAAGAACGGCGTGCTGCAGACGCCGCCGCTCTCGTCGCCGGTCCTCGCCGGCATCACCCGCGACTCGATCCTCCGCATCGCGCGCGACCTCGGGATCCCGGTGCGCGAGGAGAAGTTCACTCGCGACACCATGTACCTCGCCGACGAGCTCTTCATGACCGGCACGGCCGCCGAGGTGACCCCGGTGCGCGAGGTGGACGGCCGCCGCATCGGCAGGGGCGAGCCGGGGCCGGTCGTGAAGAAGGTCCAGGAGACCTTCTTCCGGGCCGTGCGGGGCGAGGAGCCGCGCTACCGGGAGTGGCTCACGGCGTACTGACCCTCCGCCTCGAAGGGCGCCATCGTCGCGAGACGAGCCCGCTCCGACGCCGCCGCGCTCCCGCCGGCGGCGTCTCCCTTTCTGGGACCAGCGCGCCCGTGGGAGGCGCAGGCTGCCCCAAGAGGGTCATCACATCGGGACGCCCGGCTCCTCCACGTAACCAGTCGAATTATGAACGTTCTCTTTGCTCGGCCCGACGTGGTCCGGGCGGCCGTGCGAGCGCGCGGAACAAAACCGGCCGAGAGCCCGTTCCAACCGCCGAGGTCGATGTTGGGTTGACGATGGGCGAAGCCTTCGGCTAGATTGCGCGCGGCTTCCGGTCAGGATGACCTGAAAATCACCCCACAATACATGCACTTGAGGCTGGTCACCGGGCAAGGCTCCCGCGAAGACCGCCGGGGCTCGAGGAGCACGAAAAAATGCGGACCCGATACGTCGACATCGACGATCGCATGGAGGATCTCGGCGACCGGATGCAGAGCGCACCCGAGGTCGGCGCGGATTTCCTCCAGAAGTACGAGCTGTCGTGGCTGTACCACGAGAACGCGCTCGAGGGCGTCGTCTACACGCCCCAGGAGCTCGCGGCCGCGCTCGCCAACCAGCCGCTCGCGGACGCGACGTTCGTCACCGCCCTCTCGGCGCTGCGGAACCACAAGACCGCCCTCGACCTCGTCCGCGAGGAGGCGAAGGCCAAGCGACCCAAGCTCACCGTCGCGCTCGTGAAGCGGCTCTACGAGACGCTGTGCGGCGGGCCGGAGAAGACGCCGCCCGACTTCCGGAAGGACATGCCCCTTCACCGGGCGTACTTCCACGAGATCGCGCAGCCGGCCAAGATCCCGGCCGGTCTCGAGAAGGTCCTCGAGGCGACGGAGACGGCGGAGTTCCGTCACCTGCACCCGATCCAGCAGGTCGCGCGGCTGCAGCACGGCTTCATGCAGGTGTTCCCGTACACCGACCAGTCCGGCCGCATCGCCCGGCTGCTCGCGAACCTCCTGTTCCTGCACGCCGGCTACCCGCTCCTGCTCATCGTCCACTCCACCGATCGGCAGCGGTACTACGACTCGCTGCGCTTCGCGGAGACGGTGCTGCGGGACCTCACCGTGGAGGCGCTCGACAACGCGCTCGAGCAGGCCGAGAAGTTCTTCGCGGCGAACGTCCGGGCCAAGAAGGCTGCCCGCTAGCCGCTCCGGACCTCGTTCCGGCAGTTCTGCGCCCGGTCGGGGAGTCCCCCGACCGGGTGTATCGTTTCACTCTCGGGAGGAGCTCGGAGGAGATCGGCGCGGCGGGCCTGCCCTGGGACAGGCGCCCGCAGTGCGGCCAAGGGTGCGCATCGTTTGAGCTTTTCGTCCCGGTCGGGACGATCGGGGCGAGCATGGCGAGGCCACGCCCGCCTATTGTATAGATGCGCGCCCAATGTACCTCGGAGCCCACGAAGGCATCGCAGGCGGAGTGTCGACCGCTTTCTCCCGCGCCGAAGCGGACGGCGCGGCCTGCCTGCAGATCTTCACGCGCAACGCGCGTGGGTGGGCGGCGAAGCCGCTCGAGGACGACGACGTCGCCCGTTTCAAGGGCGAGGCCAGGCGGACGAAGCTCCCCACCGCCGCCCACTCCTCCTACCTCATCAACTGCGCGGCGCAGGACCCCGAGATCCGGAACAAGAGCTGGGAGGGCCTCGCCGACGAGCTCGGCCGCTGTGCCCAGCTCGGGATCCCCCACCTCATCTTCCACCCCGGCAGCCACGGCGTGGAGACCGAGGGGTTAAAGCTCGTCGCGGAGGCCATCGAGCGCGCGCTCGACGCGGTCCCGGGGAAGACGCGCCTGCTCGTCGAGACCACCGCCGGCCAGGGGACCAGCCTGGGCTGGCGGTTCGAGCACCTCGCCGCCATCCGCGCAGCGATCCCCGCCGCCCCGCGCAGGCGCGTCGGCGTCTGCGTGGACACCTGCCACCTCTTCGCGGCGGGCTACGACCTCACGACCGAGGCCGGCTACGCGCAGACGTTCGAGGAGCTCGACCGGGTGGTCGGCCTCGCGCACGTGCGAGCGTTCCACCTGAACGACTCGAAGAAGCCGCTCGGGTGCCGGGTCGATCGGCACGAGCACATCGGGGAGGGAGCGATGGGTCTCGCTCCGTTTCGCCTCCTCGTCAACGACGCCCGGTTCGCGGAGCTGCCCGGGTTCGTGGAGACCGAGTCTCGCTGGAAGGAGAACATCGAGGTCCTCCGCGGCCTCGTCCGTCGCCGATGAAGTCTCCCCATCCCATGCGCCAACCGAACGAAGAGCCGACTCGATCACGTGCGCGGCCGCCCGTGCGCTCCGCCAGGATGGCGCTCTACCCGCGCCACGTGGCGAGCACGAAGGCGAAGCTCGACCGCCTCATCGAGTACGCCCGCTCGCACAAGCGCGCGCTGATCCTCACGCACGACAACCCGGACCCCGACTCCATCGCGGCCGGCGTCGCGCTCGCCCACCTCCTCGACAAGCTCGCCGGGGTCGAGGCGATCGTCGCCTACGGCGGCATCGTCGGCCGCGCGGAGAACCGCGCCCTCGTCCGCGTGCTGAAGCTCCCGGTCGTGCCGGTCTCGCGCGTCGTGTTCGACGAGTACGACCTCATCTGCATGGTCGACACCCAGCCGGAGCAGGGAAACCACTCGCTGCCGGCGCGCCACTTCCCCGACGTCGTCATCGACCACCACCCGGAGCGGCCCGACTCGCACCTCGCCCCCATCGCCGACGTCGGCGGCCCGCTCGGCGCGACCTCCACCGTGCTCGCCGAGTACTTCCGCGCGAGCGGGCTCGAGATGCCGGCGCCCGTCGCGACGGCCCTCTTCTACGGGATCAAGGCGGACACGCGCGACCTCGGCCGGCAGACCACGGACATCGACGTCGACGCCTACCTCTGGCTCTTCCCGATGGTGGACAAGGAGGCGCTCGGCGAGATCGAGCACCCCCGGCTCCCCGAGGACTACTTCCGCCTCTACCACGTGGCGATCGAGAAGGCGCACGTCTACGAGGACGAGGTCGTGATCTGCGACCTCGGCGAGATCTACACGCCCGACATGGTCGCGGAGATCGCCGAGCGGTTCATGTACCTCGAGGGCATGCGCTGGTCGCTCGCCTTCGCGGAGTACGAGGACCAGCTCTACTTCTCGGTCCGGACGGGCGACCGGCGCATGAACGCGGGCCGGCTCATCCGCGAGGTCATCGAGGCGAAGGGCGGCTCGGCGGGCGGCCACGGGACCATGGCCGGCGCGCGGCTGCCGATGAAGGGCCTCTCCGGCGCGGCGAAGAAGCGCCTCCGCGAGGACGTCGTCCGGAGCTTCCTCGACGCTTTCGGGGTGAGCGCGCGGAAGGTCCGCAACCTGGTTTGATCTACCTCGACCACAACGCCATCACCCCCATGCGCCCCGAGGCGATCGCGGCGGTCCGCGCGGCGCTCGAGGTGTTCGGGAACCCGAGCTCGGTGCACGCCGCCGGCCGCGCCGCCCGCGACGTCCTCGACCGCGCCCGCGGCCAGGTGGCGGCCGCCCTCGGGGCGGCGCCCGCCGACCTCGTCTTCACGAGCGGCGCGACCGAGTCCGCCGCGCTCGCCATCCGCGGCGTGCTCGCCCGCGCGCCCGCCGGACGCCGCCGCCTCGTCGTCACCGCGGTCGAGCACCCCTGCGTGCTCTCGCTCGCCCGCGCGCTCGAGCGGACCGGCACGCCGCTCACGGTCGTGCCGGTGGACCGCCGCGGGCTCGTCGACCCGGAGCGGTTCCGCGCCGCGCTCGGCGCGGACGTGGCCCTCGCCTGCGCGATGCGCGCGAACAACGAGACCGGCGTCCTCCTCCCCGTCCCGGACCTCGCCCACGCGGCGCGCGAGGCGGGGGTGCTCTTCTTCTGCGACGCGGTCCAGGCGATCGGCAAGATCCCGCTCGACGTGCGGACGCTCGGCGCGGATCTCGTGGCGCTCACCGGCCAGAAGTTCGGCGGGCCGCGCGGAGCGGGCGCGCTGTGGGTGACCCCCGGCCTGCCGCTCGCGCCGCTCTCCGGCGGCGAGCAGGAGCGCGGCCTCCGCCCCGGGACGGAGAACCTCCCCGGCATCGCCGGGCTCGGCGCGGCCATCGAGGCCGCCTGCGCGGCGCGCGAGGAGGAGGCCGCCGGGATCGGAGCCCTCCGCGACCGCCTCGAGGCGGGGCTGCTCACCGCCGTGCCGCGCGCGCGCGTGAACGGGGCGGACGCGCCGCGGCTGCCGGGCACCGCCTCGGTGACGTTCCAGGGCTGCGACGCCGAGGCGCTCCTCATGGCGATGGACGTGGAGGGCCTGTGCGCGAGCGCCGGCTCGGCCTGTCACTCGGGCTCGACCACGCCGTCGGGCGTGCTCCTCGCGCTCGGGCTCTCGGAGGCGGAGGCGCGGAGCACGATCCGCTTCTCGCTGGGCTGGACCACCACCGCCGCGGACGTGGACGCCGCGCTGCGCACGGTCCCGCCGCTCGTCGAGCGCGTCCGCGCGGCGATCCCGGCGGCCTGACGCGTTCCCGCTGGGTTGCCTGCGGCGACGCGGCCGCGCCGCGCGGTCCAGCGACGCCGTGAGGATTCCCGGGGCGTCGCGTCAGGCGCCGAACAACCCCCGCACCACCGCCGCGATGGCGAGGTCCGTCCCGATCGCCTTGTCGTAGCGTAGCGCGAGCTCGCCGGCGACCTCGGCCGCGCTCCGCCAGCGCTCGGCGGGATCCGGGGCGAGGCAGCGCAGCACGAGGGCGTCGAGCTCGAAGGGCAGCTCCGGCCGCACCTCCGACGGCGCGCGCAGCCGGCCCGCGAGGATCCGCTGGCCGACCTCGTTCACGTCCCGCCCCGGGAACGCCCGCTCGTTCGTGAGCAGCTCGAAGATCACCGCGCCGAGCGCGAACACGTCGGTCCGCGGCGCGGGCGCCCCGCCGCGGATGAGCTCCGGGGCGAGGTAGTGCACCTTCCCCATCGCGCCGGACGTGCGTCCGCTCGCCCCGGCGGCGCGCGCGACGCCGAAGTCCCCGAGCTTCACCGCGCCGAGGCGCGAGACGAACACGTTCGACGGGGAGACGTCGCAGTGGATGACCCCCAGCGGAGCGCCCTGCTCGTCGAGGCCCTCGTGCGCGTGGGCGAGCGCGCCGGCGACCACGTGCCCCACGTAGCAGCCGAAGTCGACGGGGAGGAGGATCCGCCGCGCCGCGCAGCGGCCGAGCACGTCGCGGAGGTTTCGCCCGTCCACGTACTCCATGGCGATGAACGGCGAGCCGCCGGCGACGCCGGTCTCGAGGACCTCCACGATGGCGGGGTGGCGGAGCCGGCGCGTGACCGCGGCCTCCTCGGCGAGGAGCGCGACCTGCTCCGGATCGCGCGCCAGCTCGGGGAGGAGCCGCTTCAGCGCCACCGTGCGTCCGGCGTGCGGGCCTCGCAGGGCGATCGCGCGGAAGACCTCGGCCATGCCGCCCCGGCCGACGAGCGCCTCGAGCGTGTAGCCCGCGATCTCCGGCAGGCCGCTCACGCGCGGCCTCCGCCGGCGAGCGGCGCCGCGCCGGGGGTGGCGCTACCGAGCGTACGAAGGGGTGCCCGCACGGGGGGATTCTACCCGTGGAGGCTGACGTCACCGCTTGACAGTGCCGCCGCGGCCGCCTACGATCTGATTTGTAAAAACGCTGCGTGTTCCGCGGTGTTAGCTCTTTTTTCTTGATCTAGATCTGCCCCTGCCGAGCTCGTGCTTGGGCCCCGCGTCGTTTGGGCCGACTTTGTGCCAAAGCGGAGCGCCCGCCCTCGTCCATGAGCAAGCTCCCAAGCAGCGAGGGAGAAGCCTACGGACGCTGGTGCACCGGGTGCCCCACCTGTGAAATACAGGTCCAAGCAACCGGGCCACACGGCTCTACGCGGGGGCTCTTTTTTTGCCCGCGGAGGCGGCGCTGAGCGGGACGCGCGAGATCGAGGCGAGCGAGGAGAAGCGCGCCCTCCGCGCGGCTCTCGTCGCCGCCCGCCGCGCCCTCCCCGCCGCCGAGCGCCTCGAGAAGTCCCGCGCCATCGCAGCGCGCCTCGACGAGGTCCCCGTCTTCCGCTCGGCGCGCACGCTCGCCGTGTACTCCGCGCTGGGCGGCGAGGTCGACACGGCCGTCATCGCCGCCCGCGCGCTCGCCCGCGGCGCCTTGCTCGTCTTCCCTCGCGTCGTGCCCGGCGACCGCCGCCTCGCCTTCGGGCGCTGCGCTCCGGACGCGCTCGCGTGCGGGCCCCTCGGCGCGCTGGAGCCGCCCGCGGACGCGCCGGAGGTCCCGCGCGACGCGGTGGACGCGGTCCTGCTGCCCGGGGTCGCGTTCTCGGCGGACGGTCACCGGCTCGGCCGAGGCGGCGGCTACTACGACGCCACCCTCGAGGCGATGCCGCGCGCGGCGCGCATCGGCCTCGGCTTCGAGCTCCAGGTCGTGCCCGCGCTGCCGTTCGAGGCGCACGACGCGCGCCTCGACGCGCTCGTCACCGAGGCGCGCACGCTCCTGTTCCGCCGAGAATCCCGTTGACGCGGGCCCCTCCCGCTTGCGACACCTCGAAGACCTTGAAGGTCCTCTTCCTCGGAGACGTCTTCGGAAAGCCCGGCCGCCAGGCCGTGCAGCGGCTCGTCCCACGCCTCATCGCGCGGGAGGGGATCGACCTCGTCATCGCGAACGCGGAGAACTCGGCGTCGGGCATCGGGGTCACGCCCGACACCGCCGAGGAGCTCCTCGCCGCCGAGGTGGATCTCCTCACGAGCGGCAATCACATCTGGTCCAAGCGCGAGATCGTGCCGTACCTCGAGCGCCCGGACGCCCGCCTGCTCCGCCCCGCGAACTACCCGCCGGGCACGCCGGGCCGGGGCCGCGGCGTCGCGCGCACGCCCGACGGCCGCCGGCTGGGCGTCGTGAACCTCGAGGGCCGCGTGTTCATGCGGTCGCTCGAGGATCCGTTCCGGGTCGCCGAGGAGCAGATCGCCGCGCTGCGGGCCGAGGGCGTGAAGGCGATCCTCGTCGACATGCACTGCGAGGCAACGAGCGAGAAGAACGCGATGGGCCACTTCCTCGACGGCAGGGTGTCGGCGGTGCTCGGCACGCACACGCACGTGCAGACCGCCGACGCGCGCGTCCTCGCCGGCGGCACCGCCTTCGTCACGGACGTCGGCATGTGCGGGCCGTGGGACTCGGTCATCGGCGTGAAGAAGGAGCTCGTGGTCGAGCGCTTCCTCACGGCGCGCCCCGTGCCGTTCGAGCCCGCGAAGCGCGAGGTTTGGCTCCAGGGCGCCATCGTGGACATCGACGAAGAGACCGGCCGCGCGCGCGCGATCGCGCGCGTGCAGGAGAGGCTCGAGGAGACCTAGGCGATGGACCCGAAAGCGAAGCTCAGGAGCGCGACGCCGGACGAGCAGCTCCAGGAGGTCACCCGGGCGTCGGTGGACCTGCACCTCGAGAAGGACCTCCGCGCGCGGCTCCAGAAGGCCTACGACACCGGCGTGCCGCTGCGGGTGAAGGCGGGGTTCGACCCGACCGCGCCCGACCTGCACCTCGGCCACACGGTGCTCCTCTCCCGGATGCGCCGCTTCCAGCAGTTCGGCCACACGGTCATCTTCCTCATCGGCGACTTCACCGGGCTCATCGGCGATCCGACCGGCCGCAACAGCACGCGGCCGCCGCTCACGCCCGAGCAGCTCGCGGAGAACGCCGAGACCTACAAGAAGCAGGTCTTCCGGATCCTCGATCCCGCCGTGACCGAGGTCCGCTACAACTCCGAGTGGCTCGGCAAGATGGGCTTCGCCGACGTCATCCGCCTCGCGTCGCGCTACACCGTCGCGCGCATGCTCGAGCGCGACGACTTCAAGAAGCGCTACACGGGCAACGTCCCCATCAGCGTGCACGAGTTCCTCTACCCCCTCGCGCAGGCGTACGACTCGGTCGCGCTCGCGGCGGACGTCGAGCTCGGCTCGTCCGACCAGCTCTTCAACCTGCTCGTCGGCCGCGCCATCATGCCGGACTACAAGCTCGCGCCGCAGGTGGTGCTCACCGGCCCGATCCTCGAGGGGCTCGACGCGAAGCTCGACGCGGACTCCGGCCGCATCGTCGGCAGCAAGATGTCCAAGTCGCTCGGCAACTACGTGGGAGTGGCCGAAGCGCCGGAGGAGCAGTTCGGCAAGCTCATGAGCGTCACCGACGACCTCATGTGGCGCTACTACGAGCTCCTCTCCGACCGCTCGAGCAACGAGATCGCGGATCTCCGGGCCGGGCACCCGAAGGACGCCAAGATCGCGCTCGCGAAGGAGATCGTCACCCGCTTCCACGACGCGGACGCGGCGCGGCGGGCGGAGGCGCACTTCGCGCAGGTGCACGCGCGGCGCGAGGTGCCGGACGAGGTCGAGGAGCGAGCGGTGGCGCTCGACGGCCAGCCGAGCCTCCCGCTCGCGCGACTGCTCGCGGACGCGAAGGTGGTCGCCTCCGGGAGCGAGGCGCGCCGGCTCATCGCCCAGGGCGGCGTGTCGGTGAACGGCGAGCGCGTGTCGGACGACAAGGCCACGCTCGGCGCGGGCGAGTGGCTCGTGAAGGTGGGCAAGCGCCGCTTCGTCCGGCTGAAGCTCGCCTAGACGACAGTTCGTGATTCGCGATCACCTTCGGTGACCGAACTCAACGCGCGCGGGCCTTCGTCTTCTTCGCGCGGGACTTCGCGGCGGGCGCAGCGGGTCGCTTCGGGCGCGGCTTGGGGCTCGCCTTCTGGCGCGGCTTTCCGGACGGCTTCGGCTTCGCGGCGGCGCGCGGGGGCGGGGGCCGGGGCGGTGTAGCGGCCGGGGCCGCGGTCGCGGACGCGCTCGGGGTCGCTGTCGAGGTCGGGGCCGCGGTCGGGGTCGCGGCCGGGGCCGAAGTCGCGGCCGGGGTCGCGGTCTCGACGGTCCTCGCTCCGCCGGAGCGCCGTAGGCCCTTGCCGAGCACGTAGACCTCGTAGCTCGACTCGCGCACCGCCTCGGGGCGGATGACGTGAACCTCGTCGAACCGCGCCTGCAGCTCCTTCTTGAGCGCGGGGAACTCGCCGCCCATGAAGACCTTCGCGACGAACGCGCCGCCGGGCGCGAGCGTCCGCTCCGCGACGGAGAGCGCCATCCGCACGAGCTCGAGCGACCGGGCCTCGTCGGTGATCTTCACGCCGATGGTCTTCGGCGCCATGTCGCTCGTGACGAGCTGGAACGGGCCGGCGTGGAGGGAGCGGATCGCGTCGAGCGCGCCGGGCGAGAGCAGGTCCACGATGGCGGTCTTCACCCAGACCTTGCCGAGGCGGCGGATGGGCTCGAGATCCACGCCCACCGCGACGCCGGTCTCGCCCACCTCGTCGGCCAGGATCTGGAGGAACCCGCCGGGCGCCGCGCCGAGGTCGAGGACCGCCTGGCCCTTCCTCAGGAGGCGGTGGCGCCGGAGGATCTCGTCGATCTTGAAGGCGGAGCGCGCGCGCAGCCCTTCCTTCTTCGCCTTGCGGTAGTAAAAATCCTTCGGATCGTAGGGCTTGGCCATGTGCTCGATTTGCCGCCCCGGGGCGGCGGCGGGTATCCTGCGCGCTCTCGCAGAGCAGTCAAGCCGACATGTCCCGGACCAAGACCGCCCTGCTCTGCGCCGTCGCCCTCACCGGGCTCGCCGCCACCGTCCGCTCCTCCCTCCGCGTGCGGGGCCTCGAGACGGAGCTCCAGTCCGCGCGCGTCGCCGGGCAGGCAGAGGGCGCCTCCTTCGTCGAGACGCTGCGGGGGGAGCACGCCGAGCGCCAGCGGCTCGCCTTCGACCGCCGCCGCGACCTCGCCCTGGCGCTCGCCGCGGCCCGCCGCGACCGCCTCCTCGGAGCCCTCGCGATCGCAGGCGCCGCGCTCGTCCTGGGCGCCGGGCGCGTGCTCTCGGGGCTCGCCGCGGAGGTCGAGGAGGACCGCCGGCACGTCCGGGCGAACGCGGAACGGGGACCGAATCGGTCCTGACCGATGGCAAATGTCGATTGGAAAGGTCTGGATTTTCCCCAGGAAATTCGCGGGCCCACGCTTGACTCGACGAAGGCGCGCGGGCATAAAGCCTCTGCAACCCACCGCCCTGCCAACGGCGAAACGAGAGGATCGAAGAGATGGCCCTGAAGATCACGGAAGAGTGCATCAACTGCGGCGCGTGCGAGCCCGAGTGCCCGAACACCGCCATCACGCAGGGCGATGACCTCTACATCATCGAGGCTGCGAAGTGCACGGAGTGCAAGGGCCAGAACGACGCCCCGGCGTGTGCCGCGGTCTGCCCGGTCGACTGCTGCGTCGCCGCGTAAGCGGACCTAGACGGCGGTGACCCCGCGCCGGCCCGTCCCCAGGGGACGCGCCGGCGCTTCGCTTTTGGCTGGACGGCCCGGGCGGGGCGCCAGGACCCTCGGGACGCTTGGAGTATCCTGGCGCGCGCCGGGCGGCGAGCTTCCCGGCGAATCGCGGCCCGCGCGCCGCACCAGGAGCAGAGCATGGCGACGAAGATCACGGACGAGTGCATCAACTGCGGCGCGTGCGAGCCCGAGTGCCCGAACGGCGCGATCACCCAGGGCGACGACATCTACGTCATCGATCCGAGCCTCTGCACCGAGTGCGTCGGCTTCCACGGTGAGGAGGCCTGCGCGGCGGTCTGCCCGGTGGACTGCTGCATCCCGGACGAGGAGAAGGCCGAGACCGAGGAGCAGCTCTACGCGCGCCTCGCGACGGTCCACCCGGACAAGCAGTTCCCGCCGCTCGCCGAGCTCACCTCGGCGCTGTCGCGCTTCCGCAAGTAGCCCGGCCTGGTCGGCCCGGAGTCCCGCACGCCCTGCTCGCCTCGCTGCGTGCGGGGCGTCGTCGTCCCGGGGGAATCCCCGAGGAGGCCCGATGGAGACGCTCACCGGTGGTCGGCTCGTCGCCCGCATGCTGCGCAAGGAGGGCGTCTCGACCGCCTTCACGCTCTCGGGCCTGCACGTCGCGCCCATCTACGCGGGCTGCGTGGACGAGGGCATCCGGCTCGTGGACACCCGCCACGAGCAGGCCGCCGCGCACGCCGCCGACGCCTGGGCGCGGCTCACGCGCGGCGTGGGCGTGGCCATCGTCACCGCCGGCCCGGGCGTCACCGACGCGGTCACCGGCGTCGCGAACGCCTGGGCGGCGAACGTGCCGCTCGTGCTCCTCGGCGGCGCCGCGCCGACGTTCAACCAGGGGCGCGGCTCGCTGCAGGAGATGCCGCAGGTCCAGCTCTTCGCCGGCATCACCAAGTGGGCGGACCGCGTCCCCTCCGCGGACCTCGTGCCGAGCTTCCTCGCGAAGGCGTTCCGCGTGGCGCGCGCCGGCCGGCCGGGCCCGGTGTTCCTGGAGCTCCCCTGGGACGTGCTCTCGAACGGCGCCGACGAGGCGCTCGCCGAGGCGCAGACCCTGTACCGTACCGACGCGCGCATGCCCGGCGATCCGCGGAAGCTCGACGCCGCGCTGGCGCTCCTCGCCCGCGCCGAGCGGCCGGTGCTGCTCGGCGGGTCGTCGGTCTGGTGGGACGACGGCGTGGACGCGCTCGCGCGGCTCGCCACGCGGAGCGGGATCCCGGTCTACCTGAACGGCATGGGCCGCGGCTGCCTCCCGCCGGACCACCCGTCGGCGTTCCAGCTCTCTCGCAAGGAGGCGCTCGCGCAGGCGGACGTGGTCGTCGTGGTGGGCACGCCGCTCGACTTCCGCCTCGGCTACGGCACCGAGCCCACCTTCGCGCCCGGCGCGCGCGTCGTGCAGGTGGACGTCGAGGGCGGGGAGATCGGCCGGAACCGGCCGGTGGAGGTGGGGATCGTCGGCGACGCGCGGAGCGTGCTCGAGGCGCTCGAGGCGGGCGTGAAGCTCACGCCGGCGGCGGCGGAGTGGCGGGCGTTCCTGCGCGAGAAGGAGACGGCCCGCGCGGAGAAGCAGCGCGCGTTCGAGGAGAGCGACCAGCGGCCCATCCATCATTTCCGCCTGGCGAAGGCGCTCGACCGGGTGGCCTCGCGCGCGGGCGACGTGACGTTCGTGGGCGACGGCGGCAACGTGGTGGCGGTCGCGGCCAAGGTGCTGAAGGTTCGCAAGCCCGGGCGCTGGCTCGACCCGGGCCCGCTCGGCTGCCTCGGCGTCGGCGCGCCGTTCGCGATCGCCGCGAAGCTGCTCGCGCCCGAGCGGCCGGTGTGCGTCGTCCAGGGCGACGGCGCGTTCGGCCTGAACGGCTTCGACTTCGAGACCGCGGTGAGGTTCGGGCTGCCGATGGTGGTGGTCGTCGGGAACGACGCCGCGTGGGGGCAGATCCTCGTCCCGCAGCGCGGCCTCTACGGCGACGACCACGCGGTCGCGACGAAGCTCGCGCCCACCCGCTACGATCGAGTCGTCGAGGCGTTCGGCGGCAAGGGCGAGCACGTCGAGGACCCGGCCGACCTCGAGCCCGCCCTCGAGCGCGCGTTCGCGTCGGGGACGGTCTACTGCGTGGACGTGGCGATCGACCCGGAGGCGGCGGCGGCGAGCGGGGCGGCGGGGTACGCGATCTGAGCGACCGATCAGGATCGCGAAGAGGCGAGCGTGGCGAGCCGCCGGGGCGCCGACGCGGAATCGGCGAAGCCGATCGCGTCGGCGCACGGGACCCGGCGAGCAGGGTGGGCCCCCGACGACGGCGGCCAGCCGTCGGCGGGGCGGGGGCGCGACCCCCGTTCGAACTGGAGGTGACGCGATGGGACGCAAGGTGAAGCTGGATCGCACCACGGCGGCGGTGCTGGTGGTGGACGTGCAGGAGCGGCTCACGCCGGCGATGCCGGAGGAGACGCTCGAGCGGCTCGTGAAGTACGCGCGCGCCACGATCGGCGCGGCGAAGGAGCTCGGGCTGCCGATCCTCGCGACCGAGCAGTATCCGAAGGGGCTCGGCCGGACGATCCCGGAGCTCCGCGAGCTCCTCCCCTCCCCGCCCCTCGAGAAGACCCGCTTCTCCTGCGGCGCCGACCCCGGCTTCGCCGCCGCGCTCGAGCAGACCGGGCGGCGGCAGGTCATCGTCGTGGGGATGGAGACGCACGTCTGCGTGTTCCAGACGACGCGCGATCTCGTGGCGATGGGCTACGAGGTCCACGTCTGCGCGGACGCGGTGTCGAGCCGGACCGAGGAGCACCGCCGCGTGGGCCTCGAGCTCTGCCGCGAGGTCGGCGCCATCGTGACCACCGCGGAGACCGCCATCTTCGACCTCCTGCACGAGGCCGCGACCCCCGAGTTCCGGAAGGTGGCGCCGCTCGTGAAGTAGCGGAGGCCGACGACCTGCCCGCTCGCGCCGAGCCGTTCGGCGGGCGAGCGGGACGGAGTCGGCGTCGGCGGCGGGAGTCCCTGGGCTCCTGCCTGCCGGGGCGCGGCAGGCGGAGCGGTTCCGACCGCCTACTCGAGCTCGAGGGCGTCTTCCTCGGCGCGCACCGCGCGCGCTGGGGAGCGCGGCAGCGTCGCGACGTAGCAGGTACCGGCGCGGGTGCGCACGCGCGCGAGCCGCCCGCGATGCTGCAGCACGATCTTCCGCGCGACGACGAGGCGGAGCGTACCGACGGTGTCGTCGGCCCCGTCGGGGCGGACGCCTTCCTCGAAGTAGGTGACGAAGCGGTCGCCGCGCGCGAGCGGCCGCGGGAACTGGACGCGGAAGACCACCTCGTCCTCGTACTCCCGCCAGCGCAGAGACACCGGCCCGGCGCCGGCGGAGCGCTTGATGGCGTCCTCGAGGAGGATCGTGATCGCGTAGGCGACGCGCCTCGCGTCCCATTCGCCCGACCCCTCCCGATCCGGATCCGGGGAGTAGTCGACGTCGTCGGCCAGGGCCCGGACCTCCGCCAGCGCGGCGGGGCAGAGCTCGGCCAGGCTGGTGGGCGTCCACTCGAGCGGGAACTCCCCTTCCTCGCCCGGTGTCCGGGCGGCAGGACGCTCGATCGGCTCCCGGGGAGCCTCCCTGGAAGGCAGCTGATCCATGTGGTTCGTCTCGATCGACACGTTTTCCTCGCTGCGCCGTTGGGCGTGAATTGCCGACTGGTGTGTATGGAACGGGCGCCGGATGTCCGGAAATTCCTGCCCCCTTCCTCGCCTCGTCTTGCTCTCGGCGGCCGAGGAGCCGAGCGATCGCTCGTGCTCCGTCGCCGATACGAGGGCGCGGGGACGCGTGCGGAGATCGACCGCGAGTGGAAAGTCTGCCCATCGTGCGGCCAGCAGGCGCGTCTCACGCCCCCCGTCGAGCGCGCCGCGGGGTGGATCGCTCGGCGGCGGACCGCTTCGCGGCGCGACCCGTCGCCGGCTTTCTCCGCCGGCCAGGTTCACGGTCCGTGCTCGCCGTCAATGCCTGCGCCCGGGCGCGACGCTCCCGCTCCCCTGTCGCCACTCTCCGTCCCCGCCCCGCGCTCGGGGCCCGCCCCGAGGGGAGGAAGGCGCCGTCCTCGATCCCGGAGCAGGATTCGCGCCGGAGAGACCCCCATGCCCACGCGCGCCGAGACGATGCCTTTCGAGGAGGTCCTGAAGCGCTTCCCGTTGCCGGTGAGCGTCGTCACCGTCGGCCGCGGAGGCGCGGAGAACGCGCTCAGCGTGTCGTGGGCGTGCCCCGTGTCGTTCGACCCGCCGCACGTCCTCATCGCGTTGGACCGGCAGCACTACTCGATCGACTTCCTCGTTTCGACGAAGAACTTCGCGCTCAACATCCTCAAGGCCGACCAGCGGCGCATGGCCGGCCACTTCGCGCGGCAGAGCTTCACGGGCGAGGACAAGCTCGACGCGGTGCGCACGCACGAGGGCGTCACCGGAGCGGCGCTCTTCGACGACGCGCTCGCCTGGCTCGACTGCGAGCTGGTGCGGACGCTGGAGGTGGGCGATCACCTGCTCTGCATCGGCCGCGTCGTGGACGCGCGCGTGCTCGCCGAGGGCCCGGCGCTCCTCACCACGGACGGCGTGCAGTACGGGAAGGCGCGCCCCTGAGCCGCGCAGCCGGCGGTCGGGCCCCCGCCAACGGCCGCGCAGCGCTCGGCGCGGGTGCTCGGAAGGCCTGATTCCCCGCGGACGCGGACTCCCCGGCCGCCCCGGCGCCCCGCCTCGTCGTCCGGGCTCCGGGGCGGAGCGGCCGGCCCGCCGAACGGCACCGTTCCCCCGTTGACCGCCTCGGGTCGCGGTGCTACGTATCCGCTCCCCGCAGTTCCCGGGGCGTAGCGCAGCCTGGTAGCGCACTTGCTTGGGGTGCAAGTGGTCGCTGGTTCAAATCCAGTCGCCCCGACTTCCAAGAGCCCGTCACCGGTCGGTTTCCGGTGGCGGGCTCTGTTTTTTTCGGGCGTCCTGTGCGCTTCGTGGTGCGTTTTTCCGCGGCGCGTCCTCGGCGCTCGGCTCCCGTTTCACGAATCGTGTGGGCTTCGTTCGTGTATCTTCGAAAGATGCGCGCGCTGACAACCGCCCTCCTGTTCCTCATCGCAGCGGCAACGTCCCCAGCCTGGGCTGACGCTCCCGAGCGCGCCCGGGGCATCTCGGTTCACATGCTGCCCCGGCGCGTCGCCGACCTGGGCGGCAGAAAGTGGGGTCTGGTCGTCGATTACGCTGAGTACCTCAAGCCGGAGCCCGCCCAGCCGGTGCTTCAATCGCCGTCCGAGCTTCTCGCTTTCACCCGAAAGCAGGACACGAGCGTCCAGGCGAACGGCGTCTGGATCGTGACGACGCACCCGGACGCCTACTCCGAGCAGGAGAAGAAGCTCATCGACGACATCAAGGCGGTGTGCCGCAAGGAGCGAATCCCCCTGTTCATCGCGCGGGCGTCGCAGCTCCCCGCGGGATGGCAGCGATACGACGACAGGCAGTAGCGGACGCGCTCGGAACCGACGCCCAAGCCTACGACGACACGCTCCCGTATCGCCTCGCGTTTCGGGCTGAACTTCTTGCGCAGCGCTCGCCCCGTGCGACGTCGTGTTGACGCTCACCAGGAAGCGCGCTTTTCTGAACCAGCCGTGCGCGGCGTGATGAGACGCCCGTCGGAGGGAGCATGGGGGGCAGGCATTTCGTTCGCGGTCCTGACGAGTGGTGCGATCCTGATCGCCGCCGGCGTCTGCATCGCTTGGTTCGCCCCCTGGATCCAGCTGACCGGGCTCCGGCTGATGGGGCAGCCGAGAAATGCAGTCGCGGCTTGGTCGTACCGGGTCGCATCCTCACGAATGAGCCTGAACAGCATCCGGTCATCGGGCGCCGGTGTGATTCTGATCGGCGCATTCCTCGTGTTCGTCGCGTCGCGACGCGGCTTGGCTCACCCAACACTTCCGCCCAGCGATCCGCCTCAAAGTCGCAGGTATCCGCAGCGGCAATGAACTTCGTAAGCAGCAGAAGGCGTCCATCGCAATATCGCGCGGCGTCGTCGGAACCCGAGGCGCCGTCCACGTGTCGGCTACAGCTGACGCCTTGACTACGGAGTCGGCGCCGCCGTTATCGCCGGAGCTTCGGCGCCGTCCATCGCCGGTGGCGCTCCGACGCGGAGGTCTTGCATCAATAATGGAAGGAGCGCCTCCTCGTACGCTGCCGCGCCTGTCGCGCGCATCGTCTCGGTGAGGCGTGCGTCCCACGGCGCCTCGGGCAAGCGATCAACATCGAGCCTGGTACCAGCGGCGACGTCCGCCGGAACGCTTGAGAGATAGTCCCCGGCCGCCATCCTCCATGGCGTCGCCGCGGGAATCGCCGCGAGCACCGCCGCGACGTGTCCGAGGCCTGCCTCGTCGAAGTCCGCTCGCACGGCGACGCGCCACCCGGCAGCCGCGAGTCGAGCGATGGCATCGATCTCACGTCGCGACGGAGTACCGTCCGTACAGAGAAGCCGGACGTCACAGTCGTCCGCCAGATCCGCAGCCGCCGCAGAGACGGACGGGTTCTCGGTAACGAAGACCCATCGCTCGCCCTCCCCCGCTCGCGGCCACTCGCATCGACTCAGAACACGCGGCGAGAGTGTGATCGCCGCACCAGCGGGTACGTTCCAGCCCACCGGGATCATCCCAACGGCGACAAGACCACCCGTTACGTCGTCGCACTCGACGCCGACCTCGGCCCACGCCGAGCGCGGGCGCTGCCGTGGCCGTATGGTTCCGTTCGCCGCCAGGATCGCAAGCGTCAGGCCAGCCAACGGGGTCCCACCGTCGAGCCCGTGAGGATCTCCGGTCACGTCGGACGCGAGCCTGCGGCGATCGACGCAAGCCGTGTCCGGAGGGAGGGCCGCCAACACGCCGTTCACGCGCTGGAGCAGCGAGGACGCGTCTCCCGCGGAGAGGAGCCGCGCGACCCAGCCGTTGCGCCGCAGCGCCGCCCAGACGACCTCGCGGTCAAGGCCACCCGCGACGCGCGGCGACTTCGCCGACAGCGTCTCCACGAACGCCTCGTGGAGGCGTCGCTCGCCGTCGGTCCGGTCCGCTTCCGCCCTCGCCCGCGTGGCGAGCGCGCGCCCCATCGCGTGCGCGGCGACGGCACCGGGGGTGAGGAGCGGGCCGCGCACGCGCAGCCTGTCAGCGAGATCCGACAGGTCCACTCGCCGCGACTGACCGGCCTTGAGCCCGCGTCCTCCAAGGAGGCCGCCGGCGGCGGCGCGCGGGTCCGGCTCAGTCGGCGCGCGGACGTCCAGGATCCCAGACGCGAGCGCCGGGTCGCCACGGCGATCCGCCGCCGCCGCGACCTGCTCCCAGAGCCACGCGAGGCGCGGGTCCAGCAGCGGCCCGAGGTCGGCACCGACGCACGCGCCGCCGCACAGCTCGCAGCCCTTCATGACCGCCGCTCCGGCGCGGACGTCTGTCCCGGGTCCGGGATCGCGGCGAGTCCGCGCACGAGCATCGGGAAGGCGACGACCGTGCCGTCCGGTCCCGCTTCCAGGTCGTGCGCATCGATCCCGTCCCACGCCCCGGGACACCCGTCCCACAGGTAGCTCGTACAGACGAGATCGAGGTCGAGCGCGGCGATGTACCGCGCCAGGCCTTCGCGTCCGCGCTCGTCGACTTCCGCCGGAACCTCGTCGAGCGGGACGATGCGCAGCGCCTGCGGTCCGAACCGATCGTACGCCGCCGCGATGGCCGCCAGCATGGGGGCGAGCACGACGAGGCGGCGCTCACCTCCGGACAGACCGGTCTTCGAGTTCCAGCGCTGCGACTTGCCGCCGGGCCGGGTGATCTCGTACTCGAGGTCCACCCACTCCCGGACGTCCACGGCCGAGGCGACGCGCTGCTGCATCGACTCGCCCGGCGCCGCCGCGAGGAGCGCCTGCAGCGCCTCCCCGAGGCACCGCTGCTGGTCGGGCGTGCGCTCCGCGTCGGACACCTCACAGGCGAGCTCGAGCACGGTTTTCGACGCGGCCGAGAGATCGTCGCCGCCGCGCCGCGGCACCCGAACCTGCACGCCGACGCCCGACGACGCCGACGCGGAGCGCATCTTCCGGTTCACCTCGGACACCCAGTCGTGGAGCCGTGTCCAGGCCGTGCCGATCGCTCCCGGAAGGCGACCAAGGACGAACTCCCGGAGCGCCCTCTCCTCCGACGCCTGGAGGGCCTGCTCGGCGCGGCGGCGCAGGGTCGCGGCGTGCACGGCCGCCTGCGTCGGAGTGTACGATTCGTCGCGATGCGTGAGGACCCACGTGAGCAGCTCGCCGTGGTCCTCGCCCGGATCGAGCGACCACGTCCCCGCGAGCCCAGCTCGAACCGTGTCGGCGCGCTCGCGGAGCGTCTTCTTCGTGATCGTCCGGCGGTCCCGAAGCTTGGACTCCACCTGTCGGAGAAGCGACTCGTCGTTCCCGGGCGGCTCGCCATCGAGGACCGCGTCCGCGACGCCGGGAACCTCGAGCAGCGCACGCAGGGCGCCGAGCGCCTCCGCCGCCCCGGGCTCCGCGTCGCGCAGCTTGCGCCCCGCTTCGTCGAGCGCGTGCCACGCCGCGGTCTCTCGCTGCACGGCCTCGAGCTGAGTCTTGCGCGCCGGGTCGAGCTCGAGCCGCAGCGGTGCGAGCCGCTTCTGCGCGGCCTCGTGCCGCGCGAGAACGTCCGCGATCGCGGCGCCCGCGGTCTGCTCGAGAACCTCGACGGCCTTTCTCGTGTCTGCGGCCTCTCTAAACGCCTCGCACGCGACGGCCTCGAATCGCTGGAGGTCCTCCACCTCCCCGACGGGCCGCCGAACGATGACGCCGGCGAGCCGGTCCGCCAGCTTCGCGAGGCGCGTCGCGCCGAGTCGCAGGCGACTTGCCGACGCGGCTCCTCCATCGCGCATCCGCTCGAGGCGGGGCAGCTCGGCCGGGAGCCCGACGGCGCGAGTCCGCTCGACCCACGCCGCGAGCTCTTGGCGCGCATTCGCATGGGCTTCGTCGCCGCGGGTCCGAGCCTCGCTCGCGTGGTCCTGCGCCTCGCGCGCGGCGCTCACGAGCGCCGCCCGCCTCGACTCGGCAGCGCGGAGCTGGGCGGTCGGCGGAAACCTCCGGGAGGCGATTGAGATCCCGTCCGCCTCCGCTCGGAGCTGAGCCGAGCGCCCCTCCCGCTCGGCGGCGTGTCGCTCGATCTCGACCGCCTGCGCGTCAAGCTCCTCCGCCTTCCGGAGCGCGGCCGCCCTCCGCCCGCGCGCGCCGACATGTCTGGATGAAGCCAGCTTCGCCGGATCGGCCGCCCCTGGAACACGCCCATGGAGGACACCCGCGCGGAAGGTGCCGTCCCTTCCGACGGTCAAGCCCGCGTCGTCGCACGAGGGCACGTCGGCAGTGGGCGCGAGCGCGATGCGCGCGAGGACGGCGGCCGCAGCGCCGGAGAGGGGGTGCTCCGGATCCACGGCGACGACGTCCGCGAGGCTCGGGGCGACCTCGCGCCCAAGGGCGTCGACCCGCCACGCCGGCGAGGAGGCGCCGCCGGGACTCAGCGTCGCGCCGAGGAGCCCCGCGGAAGCGAAGACCTCCTCGAGGAGCGCTCGCTCCCGCTCGTCGCCGAACGTGGGCTGCCACTCGAGCGCCGAGCCGAGGGCGACCTCGTCATCACCGGCGCCCGCCCACTCCGGCCTCGGAAGCGGCAGCAGCCGACCCTGCCGAAGCTCGCGCGCCTCGGCGCGGAGCGCCGCCGCGTCGCGGCGAAGGTCGCGCGCCGCGCCGGCCTCCGCCTGCGAACGGCTGCGGAGCTCGGCAGCCATTGCCTCGGCGCGTTGCTGCGCCTCCCTCTGCCATCCTTCGCAGGTCGCGAGCACCTGTCCCGGCTCCGCGGTCGCGAGCTCGTCGACGTCCGACGGCGACCATCCCTCGTCCTGCGCCTCCTCCGGCCGCTCCCCGCCGCCAGCGATGCCATCCGGCATCGCGAGGCGCGAGTTCGCCTGCGTCCACGCCGCGACCGCGGTCAGGAGCGCCGCGCTCTCCTCGCGCGCCGCTGCGTCGGCGCGTTCCGCCCTTGCGACGGCCGCGTCCGCGGTCGCCGCCGCCTCATGCGCGGCGCGCTCCGCTTCCACGGCCGCCGCCTCGGCCACTTGCGCCGTCCTGCGGTCGGCGAGCGCGAGCGCCGCCGCGTCCGACTCTCGCGCGCGGGCGTCGGCGGTCTCGTTCCAGGAGGCGGCTGTGGTTCTCAGGAGATCCGGAGTACCGTGGATCACGAGCTCGGGACCCGCGTCCGCCGTCACCGCACCCGCGCGAAGCACCGGCCGCGGAGCGTCGGTCCAGGACAGAATCGGCGGCCGGCGCGTGCTCCCCCCCTCGACCGCGTCGGCGACGCACTCGTTCACGTCCTCGATGAGGTTGTCGAGCTCGCGGCGGAGCGACTCGCCTCGCGACACGGCGGCCCGCGCCGCTCCCTGCATCGCTCTCGCCGCGGCGTCGCTCGCCCGAGCGCGGACGTCGAGCGTGGTCCTGAGGTCGGCGAGCCGCCCCGCATCCTGGTACGCCTGGTGGGCCTCGAGCGCTCGGACCTCAGCCTCTGCGTCCGCCACGGCACCTTCGAGGCGCCGGACGGCCGACGCGGCCGTCTCGAGCTCGGCGTGCGCCTTCTCCTGTTCGGTGCCGCGCGTCTTGAGCTGCCCCTGACACGCGCGCACCTTCTTCGCGGCCTCGAGCGCCGCGGAGTGCGCGCCCGTGACGACCTCCGCCGCGTGCGCGCACCACGCCGCACAGAACTCGCCGAGCAGCTCCGACGCCTCCCGGTCCTTCGCGAACGCCTGCCGTGTCGACTCCGACTCGGCCAGCGCTTCGGCGGTCGCGGCGACGACTTCGTCCGCCACGCCGGGCAGCGACTCGCGGAGGGCGTCCGCCGCGGCCTGCGGTGACACCTCCCCGAGCAACGTCGGGTTGCGTACCTGCCGTAGCCGTGTCGCGAGGGTGATCACGGGCTCGGTGTCTGCCGCGGCGAACAGCCGGGCGGCGAGGTGCGCCACGTACGCGTCCTCGTCCGCGAAGACCTGCCCGCGGCAGCGGATGACCTCGTGCTCGAACTGGTCCGCCGTGAGCGGCGTCCTCCCCTCGACGTAGAGAGCGAGGTCGTGAAGCGGGCGGCCCGGGACCGCGAACGGGACGACGCGGACGGGCGGCGATCCGCCTTCGGAGAACTGGAGCCTCACGCCGTACGACCAGACCCCCTCGTCCCCGGGACCGCAGAGCGTCAGCCATGCGTACCCGAAGCGGCGCTTGCCGGCCGCCCCCTCTCGCATGAGCGACGAGAGGCTCGTCGGCCGCGCCTTGCCTGCCGCGAGCCGCGTCGCGTTCAGGTCGAGCAGGTACGGCCAGAGCGCCTCGAGCGCGGTCGTCTTCCCGGTGCCGTTCGGACCGCGGAGCAGGAGCCGCCCGCTCGCGGCGGGCAGCTCGAGATCTCCGAACCGCCAGACGTTGCTCAGGCCAGCGCCGACGAGACGCCATCGGCGTCCGAACCTGTCCGGCGCGCCCGCCTGCCGCTTCGACGCGGTAACGTCCGGCATCTGCGGCGCAGCGTTCATTCCGAGCTCCCATCGGTATCAAAGTCGAACGCGAGCGCCTCCGCGCGCTTGCGCGCCTTCGGGTCCGGTGGCGCGGACCACCGCGCGGTCGCCGGCGAGAACCACCACCACGTGCCGGCTCCGCCGTTCGCGCTCAGGCGGACGAGGTCGAGGGCCGAGAGGAGACCCTGCACCGCTTCCGCGAGCCGCCGCGGAGCGTCCGCCAGCTCGCGCCGCCAGCCACCGCGACCGTCGGCGCGCGACCCCGCGAGCCGCCGGAGCTCCTCGACGACGTCGTCCTCGCGGAGCCCTCTCCAGCCCGGTCCCGGCCCTTCCGTCGTCGAGCCGAGCGCCCCCTTCAGCGAGGCGACCTGGGAGAGCAGGAGGGCCGCGTGAGGCACGGTTCCGGGGGCGGGGAACGCCACGGGCCCGAGCTCGTGGAGGTACCGGAATGCCTCCTCGGGAACCACGAACGCCGCGCCCTCGGCCCGCCGTTCCACCCTGAGGCCGAATGCCATCGCGAGCGGCGCGCCGTCGTCGCCGCGCACGCGCCGTGACAGCCAGTCCGACTCGGCGGGGTCAAGATCGACGACGTGCACGACGGCGTCGTCGACGAGCCGCCTGCGCATCCTGCGGGCGGGGTCCGGCTCGCGCTCAACTCGCTCGAGCCACGCGGCGGGGTCCTCCGCGGGACCTCCGGGGCCGAAGTTCGCGATGACGTGCGCGAGCCGCGCGTGATGGACGGCGAGCAGCACGGGCGCGTCCTCGTCCTCGATGAAGCCGTCGAGCTCACCGTCCACCTGCACGACGACGGCGCGTTCGTCGAGCATGCGCAGGGCGCGCACGATCGCTCGACGCTCCGCGATGTCGTGCGTCACTGGAAGGCCGGCTTCGGCCGCTGCGGCGCGCGCGGCGGCCACGAGCTGCGCGAGTCCGACGCGCGGCGCGACGGACTCGGCACCGGCGACGAGCAGGAAGAACCAGGACGCCTGGAGCGGCGTCGGACCATCCGCCGCCCACGCTCCGAGGCGCGCCGGCGGCGACTTGCGCAAGCGCACGAGGTCGCGCTCGACGACGAGAACCCACCCGAGCCGCGAAAGCGCGTCGCGGACGGCCGGGAGGTTCCGTCGGACGGCCGCGATCCCTTCGTCGTCGCGTCCCGACACGAGCCAGGGCCGCACGGCGAGCAGCCGAAGCACCGCGGCCGTCTCGGTGCTGGCCTCCGGCGCCCACCGCCGGCGCCGGGAGTGCTCGCTCGAGCGCGGCTCGTCATCAGGTCCGACGTTCGCTCCCGCCGCCGCCTCGATGCGATCTGCTTCGCTCATGTCGCACCGCCCGCGAGCACGATCCGGGGCTGGTCGTCTTCGTGGTGCACGGCCACCTCGGGCGCGCGGGCGGTCTCGGCCGGACGATGAAACACCGGAACGCGTCCCGGCGTGAGGACGCGCCACGTCGGTGCGACGACACACCCCAGGCCGGCGCCGGTATGGAAGAGCGTGCATCCGAGCCCGTCGTGGACCGCGACCCGGCGCCCGCCCTCGCTCCTCGCCCTCGCGGCGGCGGTGAGCGCCGCCAGCGCGACCCGAGCCGCCCGCTCGGAGAGCGACGCTCCCGCCCCCGCGATCAGCACTTCCTCGATGGCCGCGGCGTGCTCGGCCATTCGTTTCGCGCGTGCCTGGGCCACCGCGCTCCGCGCGGCAGCGTCGTCGCGAGCGGCGGGCGCGCGCCCGCGAGCCCCGGCGCGCCCGGTGAGCCGGAGGAGCTCTGGCACGTCGACCCGCGCGCTGTCGCGCCACGAGCGCACGCGAGGGAGATCGGCGTCCGGCGACTCGGCATACAGCTTTCGCCACGGGTGGTCGCCGAGCGCGGCGAGGAGAACTGCCGTGCCCAGCGTCGGGTGCGCACAGGCACGCGCCAGAGCGAGCGCGCGGCTGCGGTTCGTCGCGGTTCCCGACGACGTGTGGAGCCGGCGCAGGTTGACGTGCATGCCCGGCAGGGCGCGCACGAGCCTCAGGGCGAAACGCTCCGAGCGTCCGGAGTCGGGATCGAACCACGCGAGGAGCGCGTTCCAGTCCTCGACGGTGCCACCGCGCGACGCTCCGATCGCACCGCGCTCGATCAGCGCACGCGCATCCGAAGCACGGACCGCCGCAGCGGCGAGCTCGGTGAACCCGCCGCGCAGCGCGACGAGCGCGCGGTGCGCGCGCGCCGAGCCGCGTCCCAGCTCGACGGCCACGTGCGTTGCGTACCCGACCAGGAGCGACTTGAGCTCGGCCGTCGACTCCTCGTCCAGGTCGAACCGGTCGACGAGGGCGGCAAGGTTGTCCTCGGCGCCGACGAGCGCCGAGTCGAGGTCGTCGTGGTTGACGAAGAGCTGCCCGACGAGCCCCGCCGTGTCCGAGCCGAGCTGGGTGGATGCGACGAGCGCCTCGGCTGTCTCGACGACGCGCGCGAGGCTCGAGAGCGGGATCTCGCGAACGGTCGGCGTACCGGCGAGGACCTTCCGGTAGAACCGCTGGACCTGGCGTCCGACGGGCGTCGCCGTGTAGCGCCAGTTCCGGGCGAGCAGGTCCGCGTGCCTCAGGATCCGGGAGGCGTCGGTCCGGGCCGACACCGCTCCCCAGTCCCGGAGCTTGTCGAGGCGAGCTTCCACTAGCGCGTCCTCGATCGCGAGGCCCGTCGCCGCCCGAACCCGGGAGCCGACCTCGCGCGGGGTGAGGTCGGTGATCGACGACTCGAGCGCATCCATGATCGCGACGTACTGATCGGACTCGCGGACGACGAGGTAGACCAGCGCCGTCCGCGCGTCGGTGACCGACGCGACGAGCGACTCGGTTGTCGTGTCGTCCCGGATCGCCATGCGTGCGAGGGAGCACCACGCCGCCATCCTCGCAAGCGGCGCAGAACACCCCCCGTTTTCACCGTAGCAAACGGGACGGACACGGAGTGGCTGAGGCTCGACTGCGAGTCCCCCCCGCAGCGGATCGGCACCCGCGCACAGCCGCGCGCTTGCAGAAAAGGCAACGTAACGTTTAGATTCGCGCGGTGGCGCGTTCAGCCCAAAAGCCGAGCTGGGACAAGCTGTTCGCGACAGCTTCGGGTCAGGACGGCCTCTTCACGACCGAACAGGCCGCCGAGGCGGGCTACTACCACCAGCTCCTCAAACGGTACGTCGAGTTCGGCCGCGTCAGGCGAGTCCGCCGCGGGATCTACCGGCTCGTTCACTATCCGGCCGGCGATCACGAGGAGCTGGCCGAGGTCTGGCTCTGGTCGAAGCAGGCCGGGGTCTTCTCGCACGAGACGGCGCTCTCGCTGCACGGGCTCTCCGACGTCCTCCCGAAGCGCCTCCATCTCACGGTTCCGGCGGACTGGCGGGGGAGACGCCTCAAGATTCCCCGTGGAGTGGTGCTTCACCCCGCTACGGTTCGCGCCGAAGAACGAGCGTGGTTCGGCGCCGTCCCCGTGACCGAGCCGGGCCGAACCCTCCTCGACTGTGCGATGGCACACCTCTCCCCGGAGCTGCTCGCCCAGGCCTTCCAGCAGGCGGCGTCCCGGGGGCTCGTCTCGCCGGATCGGCTCGCGGAGGTCTCGCAGGCCGCCGGGCTGCGTGTGGTGCCAGGATGAAGCCCCGCGCGTACGCGACGCCGGCGGCGTTCAAGGCGGCCCTCGACCAGAGGCTACGGAACGTCGCCGAGCCGGGCGGCATCGCGCGGCGGCGGCAACTGCTCGTGTTCGATAGGTACCTCGCGCGCTTGGTGCGCGTCCTCGGCGACGCGGCCATCCTCAAGGGCGGCCTCGTTCTCGAGCTGCGCCTCGAGCGGGCGCGGACCACCCGCGATATCGACCTCCGCCTGGTCGGATCGCCCGATGGCTTGCTCGCGCGCCTCCAGGAGGCGGGCAGGCTCGACCTCGGCGACTTCATGTCCTTCGAGGTCAGGGTGGACGCCCGCCACCCCGACATCGCCGGCCCCGGCGTCCAGTACGAAGGCCAGCGGTTCCGGGCGGAGTGCCGTCTCGCCGGCATGCTCTACGGTCAGCCCTTCGGCGTCGACGTCGCGTTCGGCGATCCCATTCTCGGCGAGCCGGAGTTGATCACCGGCGGCGACCTGCTGGCGTTCGCCGGCATCGCCGCCCCCGAGCTGCGGGTGTATCCAGTCGAGACGCACGTCGCGGAGAAGCTCCACGCCTACACGCTTCCACGGGCGACACCGAGCACGCGCGTGAAGGACCTGCCGGACCTAGCGCTGCTCGGGCAGATCGGTCCGCGGGACGCGCGGCGGGTCCGAGCTGCGCTGGAGCAGACCTTCGGGTTCCGCGCCACGCACCCTGCGCCGTCGCGCCTCCCCGATCCGCCGACGGACTGGAAAGAGCCGTACGCGGCGATCGCCGAGGAAGATGCGCTCCCCTGGACCACGCTCGACGACGTCGTAGCGGCGGCCCGGGGGTTCCTCGACCCGGTGCTCGGCTCCGACGCACACGGAAGCTGGGATCCCGGCTCGTGGACATGGGACTTCACCTAGAGACGAGTGCGGAGCGCGAAGCGATGTCGACCACTCCGAAGGCCCGCGCAAGACGACCCGCCGTCGAGTCGCGTTCGATCCGCACCACATGATGGTCTGGCCCACGCTTCATCCACGGCCGCTCCGGACCGAGGACCTGGCGGACCAGTTCCGACAGTTCTTCGATGCGCACGTGTTCCTGGTGGGGGAAGACGAGTGGCCAGAGGAGCGTCCCGACACGGCCGAGGCGGTCGCCCACGTGCGGTGGCAACTGCTGCGGTACGACGTCCTGGTCAACGGCGGTGAGAACCCCCTCGTCTTCGCCGACGACGTGGATGCGGACCTCGGCCACCTCGGCTTCGTGCTGCTCGACGACGCTGGAATGCTCAAGGAGGAGCTCCGACCGACGCTCGGCGAGCCCGGCTTCGGCAGCTCGCTGCTCTACATCGACGCGATCGAGGTCGCGCCGGCCCAGGACACGTACGCGATGGCGGTCGAGCTCATGGAGCACGTCATCCGGCACCACTCCTCCGGGTGCTTCGGTGCCGTCTACTTCCGTGGCGTCCAGGAAATGCCCGACGTCCGCCTCGAGCGGGCGCTGCGCTACTTGCAGTTCCAGAAGGTCGGGACCGAGCCGATCTACTTCACGAACCTCGAGCACCGGCGCCCGGAACTCCCGGAGTACGACGAGTAGACCCCGGGCCCGGCTCCGCTCCCCCCTCGTCAGCGAGCCCCGCGGTTCACTCCCCGCCGCGGCGCAGGTACTCCGCAAGCGACGGCTCGGGCACCCGGATGGCATTCGAGACGCGGACGTGCCGGAGCCGTCCCTCCCGGCACAGCCGGTACACGGTCGCGCGGCAGACGGAGAGGCGCCGGGCGACCTCGGCGACGGTGAGGAGAGCCGACACGGACTGAGCGTCGCGCACCGCCGGCGCACCGTTTACCGTGCCACGGGGTGCGATCGGTGCCACGCCGTGGGATCCGGGCCCGGCGCGGCCATGAAGGATATCGAGTGGTTGCGAGGCGCTGCCACCCGGTGCCACCCTGTCCTCTCGGCCCATGGTCGCTTGGGGTGCAAGTGGTCGCTGGTTCAAATCCAGTCGCCCCGACAGCCTAAGAGCCCGTCACCCCAGAGGATTTGAGGTGACGGGCTCTTTCCTTTCCGGGCTCCGTGGTGCGTTTCGTGGGTGCGTTTCGGGAGGCGACACGTTGCCAAGCCCGCTGCTGCTGAAAACCCATCGGTCCCTCGTCGCTGCCCGCCTGCGTAGCCTCGCCAGCGAGGCCGAACAGCTCACGACCACGATTCAAGATTCCCCGAACGGCTTGCCCTTGGAGCACGCGATCGAGGCCGTCGAGCAGTGGGCAGTTCGCGTCACCGATATGCTCCGTGCCAGCTTCACTGACGACCGCGTCGCCGTCGACGTCGCCGAGGACCTCCATCGCACGATCAAAAGCGCCAAGGTGGTAGCGGGGGTTCCCTTCTCGAAGAGATCGCTCTCCGTCTCAGGCAGGATTCGGGACACCGCCAAGAAGATGGAGCGCTTGTCCCAGAACATCCGGATCTACGACGAGCCGCGGGGCCTGCCACCTCTCCAGCGCGCCGAACAGATAGAGGTTGCGCTGGACACCGTGCGTCAGTTCAACAAGGGCGCGAGCACGGTGGTCCCCCGGTCCGCGCCAGCTAGTCCGGCGCCGTCCGCAACGCCTGCAACCGACTCGGTTGCCGGATCGGAACCGTGCGCCCGCGCTGCCGCGACTACGCCAACGGCCCGCCTCGTCTTTATCAGTCACAGCTCGAAGGATGCGGGCCTAGCGTCGAAGCTGGTCCGGCTCCTGACCATGGCTGTCAAGCCGCCGCTGAACAAGGCGGATATCCTGTGTACGAGCGTCGCAGGCTGCACGCTGGAGGGTGGCGCGCAGACGCACGACCGTATCCGCGCGGAGGTCAAGGGCGCCCCGGTCTTCATCGGGCTCGTCACGTCGTTGTCCACCGAGTCGAGCTACGTACTGTTCGAGCTGGGCGCGCGGTGGATGGCCGGGGGGAGGACGATCCCGGTCTTGGGCCCTGGCGAAGGCTACGACCGCCTACCTGGACCTTGGAACCGCAACGTTAACGCTCTGAGGACCGATGACCGCGCGAAAGTGCTCCAGCTCGTCCGCGAGATCGCCCAGGAGCTGGGCCGAGACGTCGACTCCCCGGACGCCTGGCACGACGAGGCAGATGCGGTCGTGACCCATAAATAGTCGTGATTCACTGTTCGTTAACGAGACGCGCGGCCACGTTCCTGAGGTTCTCCCTCCCGAACACCGCGCCGACCCAGATCAGGATGAGCGCGGCGCCGACCGCCGCGTGCTCCAGCGCGTTACTGGTTGCGATGAGCCCTGGCTCCATGGACCTCATCAACTCGCCCGCGAGGCCGTGCGTCGCGGCGCTCATGCTCGGATAGCCCATCGCGTAGGCGTTCGCGTAGAAGTGCCCGGCCTCCTTCGCGCGCCTCCGCAACGTGGGGAACCGAGGGTATTTCGGGGAGGTGGTGAGCGGGCCACCGTTCAGGGCGTCCACGAACTCCCGCATGAACACGAGTGCCTGGTCCCGCATGTGCTGGCGGAACTGGGCCACCTTCATCTCGTCCTTGCCGACCCACCCGACGGTGATCCCGGCTTCCAGCAACGGGCGCGCGATCACCGCGACGTCATCGCCGTCGATCCCGTCCGCCGTGGCGACGGCGAGGACGGCGCGAATCTGGCTCCTCAGCCGGCGGAAGGTGTCGTTAGCGAGGTGGTGCAACGCGCCGCTGGGCGCGGGCAGGGAGGCGGAGTCGAGGAACGAGAGCAGCTCGCGAAAGGCGGCCAGGCGCTTCTCGATACGGGCCTGCGGCATGGCGTTAACGCTCGGGAGGTCGCGCCTAGCTCTTGGCAGGTGGGGCGCGCCGGCCGCTGCGGTCCTTAGGCATAGTCTTCGAGAGACGCGCGCACCTACGCCCCACGGGTTTGGAGGTGCCTCTCGAACCGACTGAGGTCGAGGATGGCGCGTCGGATCGAGCGGTAGTCGTCCTGCGGAACCTCCGCGTACACCTCCTTCCCGGCCTCGTCCTCGGTGGCGAACAGGCCGGAGGGCGCCTTCTTCGTGTTGAACAGGTGCACGTAGCAGCCGAAGTCCAGCGCGTAGACGTTGAAGCGCACCCCGGCAACGTCGCCGCCGCTCACGCCGCGCCGGACGACATGGAGGACGCGCGAGTCGTACAGGATGTCGATGAGCGGGTGGCTCTCGCCCTGCTTGAGCAGGAACGCGCGCGCGCGGCGCCCCCCGATCACCTGATCCACGATCCAGTTCAGCAACTCGGCCGCCTCCGTGTTCGCCGTGGCGGCGGGGAACTTGTCGCGCTGGTACCACTGTAGAGCAGCGTGCCGGATGTGCTGCACCGAGAGGCGCTCCTCGGCGGCCGCCTTCTGCGCCGCCTGCGAGAGGATGTTCACCGCGTCGCGCGGGACGCCCTCGGCGGCGCGCACCCAGTCGTCGAAGGCGTTGTGCTGCGTGAACGCGGCGGCGACGAGCGTCTCCGCGTTGAAGAGCGCGGGGTGCGTCTCCCCCTCCGCGGCGAAGACCGCCTCGACGTGCCGGAAGAGGAGGTCCCGGAAAAACGCCTTCGCGCGGTCCGGGTCGCTGTTCGCCACCATGAAGTCGTCGAGATCCAAGTTGGCGGAGGTGTCGGCCCCGAGTTCCAGGCCGATGTAGTCGCCGGGCACGGCGCTCGGCGCCCGAAACCGGGAGCGGTGCTCGATGGCGCCGATCTTCAGGGTCGCCCCCGAGACGGGGAGCACGCAGCGCTTGAGGAAGTCGGCCAGGAACGGTTGCAGGTCCAGCGGAACGACGCTCCATTCGTCCAAGATCAGCCAAAGGCGGCCGGCCGGGAGCGCTGCGACCAGGCTCGCGAGCTGCTTCGACGCCGCTCCGAAGTGGACGCGGTGCGTCTCCTGGCCCTTCTCGACCCGGCGCACCTCCCTCTTGCGCGTCTCCTCGGTCGCCGCCGTGTCCTCCCCCTTGAACGCGACCGGGTACCCGAGCGACATGGACGTCGCCGCCTTCTCCGAGAGCGTGGCGCTCTCGGCGAGTTCCCGTTCGACGGAGCCGCCCGTGACGCGCACGTCGGTCGCGACGTCCGCGAGCGCGTCCAGGCGAGGGAGCAGATCGGTGTACACCGAGTCGCTGAGCGCGATGTCCACGAGCGCGTCGTGGATCGCGCCGAACGTGTCCATGAGGAGCCGCGTTGCGCGCTCTGCGAGCGGCGTCGCCGTGTCGCCGTACAGGCCGCCGGACGAGCCGATGGTCCGCATGTCGACGTAGACGGCGATCTGCCCGCGGACGCGAACCCGCTCGGCCAGGAACTTGAGCGCGTGCGTCTTCCCCGTACCGCGCCTCCCGTAGAGGACCTGATGATCGCCGGTGGACAGGAGCGCGAACAGGTGCCCGACGTCCACGAACGTCTTGACGAGGACGGAGGGCTCGCCCCGCTCAGCGCGAAGCTGCACCTTGAGCAACGCGGTGTTGAGATTCACTCGAAGGTCTATACCGCAGGATCGCGCGCCCCGGCATCGTGGTCGCGCCCCACCTGCTCACCTTTGTAGAGTCGCGAGACGCACCACGGCGCGCACCGCGAGCACGCAACCGCGCAGAACCACAGCCCCATTGCCGCGGGTCAAGTCCCGTCTTCTGTGTGAATGGAACTCCGCGTGAAGCTCCTCGGCTGAATCACGCCGCCTTGGCGGCGGCGACGTCCTTCGACTTCAGCATCGACAGGTCCAGATAGCGACGGTCGGTCCA